>JAIMAD010000502.1 GCA_023512145.1 Bacillus sp. (in: firmicutes)
CACATTGAGTGGTTAAGACGTTACCTGCAAGAATACGAAAATGCATTTTTATTGATTTCTCATGACATGCCATTTCTTAATAGCGTTGTAAATGTGATCTATCATTTAGAAAATCAAGAATTAAATCGTTACGTGGGTGATTACAACAATTTCCTTATTGTCTATGAAGCTAAAAAAATACAAGTTGAATCTGCTTTTAAGAGACAACAATCAGAGATTTCTAATTTAAAGGATTTTGTAGCCCGTAATAAGGCCAGGGCATCTACTAGTAGCCTTGCCATGTCCAGACAGAAAAAACTCGATAAAATGGACGTTATTGAATTAGCACAGGAACGACCAAAGCCTGATTTCAACTTTAAAGAAGCAAGAACTTCAGGTAAATTAATTTTTGAAACGAAAGAATTTATCATTGGGTACGAAGAGCCACTTTCAAAACCGTTAAATCTTTATATAGAGCGTGGACAAAAAGTTGCCTTAGTTGGAGCTAATGGGATCGGTAAAACGACACTCCTTCGCAGCATGCTTGGAGAAATAAGATCTCTTTCTGGTACACTTGAACGCGGTGAACACCAGTATATTGGCTATTTTGAACAAGAAGTGAAAAAGGAAAATCAAAACACGTGCATCGAAGAAATATGGAATGAGTTTCCTCATTTAAGCCAAGGACAGGTACGCGCTGCACTTGCACGCTGTGGGTTAACGAGAAAACACATTGAAAGCAAAATATCGGTGTTAAGTGGTGGAGAGAAAGCGAAAGTCCGCTTATGTAAGCTCCTTAACCAAGAAAGTAATATCCTTGTTTTCGATGAGCCAACCAACCATTTGGATATAGATGCAAAAGCTGAGCTTAAACGCGCTTTGAAATCGTATAAGGGAAGCATGCTCCTTATCTCTCATGAACCTGAGTTTTACCATGACGTGGTAACAGATATTTGGGACGTAGAATCTTGGACAACAAAAGCGATATAAGGAAGGAGGAAGCATGGGGACGGTTCTTATGCTTCCAAAAAACGAAAACCACTGCCATGATTCGCAGTGGTTTTCGTTTTTTTTAAATAAACAACAGCATTAGTCCCTTATACCGACCAATCCTCAGCAACATTCGAGCAGTTTCATCACTCCAATAAGTAACTAAACGATTGATTAAATGTGCTCCAAACCCGCTTGAATAATGAACCTTGGTTATCTATTAAGTAAAAAAATTGTTGATGAAATCAGTCCGGGATTCCCTACTAATCTGCAATACTCGTGGGAAAATCGAGTGATTTACAATCTTTGACCGGTTTTGCCAAAATGACTTATTACTTAAACGTTTGATTAAATCCCCTGTAAGCCCTTGTTACAGCACTTCCTGCAGCTTATAAAGGATGATAAAATTGAAACTATGATCGTCTTGTGAGTTGACAATTTTCCAATTACTCATAAAATCGGATATGAGTTTCTTGGACTGTAAAAAGAGGAAGCAAAAGAACCGTCCCCATGCTTCCACCCACGCTTCCATCATGGACCACAAAATGCACGCTTCTTAATTATTCAACACCAATTTTTGAATAGCATGTGCAACACCGTTATTGTTGTTTGATAGCGTTTGGAAGTTTGCTATCTCTTTTAATTCAGGAACAGCATTTCCCATTGCAACACCACATCCAGCATATTCAATCATGGTTAAGTCATTCCTATTATCGCCTATGCTCATAACCTCTTGTTGCTCAATTCCTAAAATTTTTGCAAGATGTTTAACTGCGTTGCCTTTACTGACTTTTGGATGAAGGAATTCGTAGAAAAAAGGTTCACTTCTTACCATTGCATACTTTTCTCTTAGAGATATTGGGATAGAAGCAATGACTTGGTTCAGATGCTCTGGTTCATCAACAAAAATTATTTTTGGCAAGAGAATATTTTTGGAGATCCCCTCCAACCTAAGGTAACTCAAGGGTACTTGGGTGATATATGACTCTGCCACTGTATATTTATGAATATTTTGATTTAGGGTATACAAATTTGTATAGTTAAAAAAATGTATAGAAGTTTTTAGCTCTAGACTTAGATCGTACAATAATTTTAAATCCTCATATCCAAGTGAATACTTAGATACTATCTCATTTGTATTTGAATTTTGAACAAGTGCCCCATTATAGGTAATGACATAATCACCTTCTTCATTTAGGTGCAGTTCTTCAAGGTAACGGTGGACACCTCCAATGGGGCGCCCAGTGCACAGAACAACTTTCACACCTCTTGCTTTCGCTGTTTGTAAAGTGCTACGAACCTCGTCCGTTAACTCATGCTTATCATTTAATAATGTTCCATCCATATCAATTGTAATAAGCTTGTACATTATTATTCTCTCCCTAATCCTACATGTTATGGCATTTAAGAAATCATACTATCTATTTTTCTATTCTTAATTCACCCTCTTCCAAACGATAACCCTTGCATTGGCAATCCGATCAGACGCTCCAATACCCTTTAATAGTTGACTTACTATTTACCCAACACCTGTGTTGTGATTGTTTCAGTAATAGCTGCAATCGACTCAATTTCATCTGAGCCCAAAGTAATAATTTCAATTTCTGAACCTTTTCGAATTTCAAGAAACATTACACCCAAAATTGATTTTAAGTTTACTGTTTCCTCATTAAACTCAAGATTTACTGATTTTAGAGTTTTCTACTCTCTCATTCTATAAAATTACTTATTTCATCATTACATTACTTCCACTTTATTAAACCAAGATTTAGCCGTTTTTTCCAATATTGAATTTAAATTAGTAATATTTTCCTTACCCTCATTCTGTAACCAATCATTTCCTGCTTCTTCACCCTTTTCTGCAAAAGGTTGTACACCATTTTTCCATGTTGCCCGTCCGCAAAGTACACCATTAAATTCTGCTCCAGCTTGTGAGGAAAATTCTAGCGTTTCTTGGAACAATTGAGCGCTGACTCCTGCACTTAAATAGATATATGGCAAATGTGTAGCATCACTTTGCTCTATAAAATAGTGTTTTGCTTGTTCTGCAGTAAATAAATACTCCCCTTCTGCAAATCCTTCTACAAAATTCATATTGACAGGTACTTCCACTTTTAAAACATCAACGTTATACCTAGGGTTCGAGTACTCTTTCATCATTTCAATTACTTTATGAGGTTTTATTTTGGCATAGTCTATACTATTCACATTTTCAATCGTCGCATCATAAGAAACAAGTTCAAGGAAAAATGGAATATCTTCTGCAACACATTCAGAACCTATACGTTCGACAAAAGTG
>JAIMAD010000503.1 GCA_023512145.1 Bacillus sp. (in: firmicutes)
TTTGAGAAAAAATATCCGAACATTAAAGTGAAAACGGAGCTTACTGCTTATGGACAGTATTTCCAAAAGCTTGAAACAGCTGCAACTGGCGGAGCATTACCAGATGTTTTATGGATGAATGGTGCTCATGTTAATCAATATGCGGATGGAAAGGTAATCCTTCCACTTAGTGACCTTGCAAAAAAAGATAACTATAGCTTAGAGAATTATCCGAAATCTTTAATTGATCTTTATACTGTTGAAGGAAAAGTATATGGTATTCCAAAAGACTTTGATACAACAGGCTTATGGTATAACAAAAAAATCTTTGATGAAGCCGGCGTGGCCTATCCAGATGACACTTGGGATTGGAATAAGTTAAAGGAAGTTGCTAAAACGCTTACAAATAAGGATAAGCGTATTTGGGGCTATGGTGCTTTAATGGGAAACCAAGGCGGTTATTATGATCTCATTTGGCAAAATGGTGGTTATATTATTTCCGAAGATGGCAAATCCGTAGGTTTTGATCAACCTGAGGCCATTGATGCACTTAAATACAATATTAGTTTTATAAAGGAAGGCTTATCTCCAACACAAGCTCAAATGACAGAAACAGCCGCTTCTGAATTATTCGCTTCAGGAAAAATAGCGATGATGTTTGATGGTCCTTGGATGGTTCCGGAGTATAAGAAAAATTCCGACTTAAATGTTGCTGTTGTGCCAAAAGGAAAACAGCGCGCGGTTGCTATTCATGGTCTATCCAATGTTATTGCTGCCAATACAAAGCATAAAGATGCTGCATGGAAGTTTGTCCAGTTCCTCGGCTCTAAAGAAGCGGCAGAAATCTATGCGAAAACAGGAACGGTTATTCCAGCTTTTAATGGTACACAAGATGCTTGGATACAAGCTGTTCCGACTTTAAACCTTCAAGCTTTTATTGATAGTGCTAATTATTCTGTTCCACTTCCTAGTGTGAAAAGAACAGGAGAAATTTGGCAATATGAAACAGATATTCTTAAAAAGGCGTGGAGCGAAGAAGAAAGTGTAGAAGATGCAGCAAAAGAGTTAACGAAAATAGCAAATGAGGCGCTATCTAAGAAATAGGAAAAATGAAGAGGAGAATTAATTCTTCTCTTCATTTTCCTTAAAAGGAGGGAATACAGTGAAGGAGCTTCCTCTAGTGGTTGAAGGGAAACAGAATAGAAAATTAAAGATTTCAAGCTTTACGAAGACAAGAAAACGATCAGATTATTTTTGGGCTTATCTCATGATTTCCCCTACCATGTTAGGCTTGTTTATTTTTTACCTGTGGCCTATTATTCAGACCCTGTACTTTAGTTTTACTGAATGGGGAGCTTTTGGGCAGTATGAGTGGACGGGGTTAGATAATTATAAGCGGATGCTAGAGGATACCAATCTTTTGCAATCGTTTAAGAATACGGGGATATATATTGTTTTTACTGTTCCGTTTGGTATTTTCCTGTCTATTCTTGTCGCGGTTCTCCTGAACCAAAAAATTAAGGGGAAGTCTATTTATCGAACTATCTATTTTTTACCGGTTATTACTATGCCGGCTGCCATCGCAATGGTATGGAAGTGGCTATATAATGCTGATTACGGCCTACTGAATTATCTATTATCCTTAATCGGAATCAAGGGTCCTCAATGGGTAAGTGATCCGAAGGTTGCCTTATATTCAATTATTGTGGTAGCCATTTGGAGTGGAATTGGATATAACATGGTCATATTTCTTTCCGGGCTGCAAGGAATTCCAAAAACCTATTACGAAGCAGCGGAAATGGATGGAGCAGGACCAATCCGGGTTTTCTTTAAAATTACGCTGCCGCTCCTGTCGCCTGTTATTTTCTTTGTAAGCATCATGTCTCTAATTGGAGCGTTTCAAGTGTTTGATATAATTTTCATGATGATTGGAAAAAGCAGTACTGCTTTGGAAAATACGCAATCGATTGTTTATTTATTCTATCAGCATGCCTTTGTTTTAAACGATAAGGGATATGCAGCCGCCATCGCTGTTCTATTATTATTTGTCATTCTGATTATTACTGCGATTCAAATGGTCTTACAGAAGAAATGGGTTCATTATGACTAACGGAGGGGTTATCATTGGAAAGAACGAGACAACTTGTGACAAGTAAGACATTCTTTATCCATTTCATCCTTATTGTGGGCGCAGTGGCTATGGTATTGCCTTTTTTATGGATGATCCTAACTTCGTTAAAAACATATGCTGAGTCTATTCATGTTCCGCCTGTTATTATTCCTAAGGATTTCCAATGGGGGAACTACAAAGAGGTATTTGAACTGCTGCCTTTTTTAAAATTTATGTTTAATACTTTAATTATTACAGTTGTACGGACAGCGGGACAGTTGCTTTTTTGCTCGTTGGCCGCCTATGCCTTTGCCCGAATTGAATTTCCAGGCAGGAATATACTGTTTTTGTTAGCGTTATCTGTTTTAATGGTACCAGGACAAGTGTTTTTACTGCCACAATATATGATTATGGTGAAATTGGGATGGTTGAATACATTGCAGGCGGTAATAGTCCCCGGTTTGTTTAGTGCATTCGGTACGTTCCTGCTAAGGCAATTCTTTATGGGGCTTCCGAAGGAACTAGAAGAGGCAGCGAGACTTGATGGTTGTAATCATTTCAAAATATACTGGAAGATTATGCTTCCTCTTGCGAAACCAGGTTTGATAGCGTTGGGTATTTTCACTACTCTTTGGAGCTGGAATGAATTGATGTGGCCGATGATTGTGAATAGTTCTTCGGAATCGATGACACTATCTGTCGGATTGTCATCACTCCAAGGTCAATATTTAACAAACTATCCTATTCTTATGGCAGGTTCCTTTTTAGCGATCATGCCAATGTTGATCTTATTTATTATCTTACAAAAGCAATTTATTGAAGGAATTTCCGTAACCGGTGGAAAATAAATGAAAAATATTAAATGTGACTATCGGGTAACGATTACCCTAATTTTAAAGTAACTCGAGAGTTTCTCTAGGTTGGGTTGACCCTACAAGCTAT
>JAIMAD010000504.1 GCA_023512145.1 Bacillus sp. (in: firmicutes)
GCTAGCAAGCTCTTTCCCTTGCCTAAGCCCATCGAGGCCTTTTGGCCGACAAGGCAAAATGGAGAATAGAAAAAACAAAGCCACATGCTGAACTAATTGCGGCTACATTGAGTGGTCTATTAATTCTTACAGGCTGGCTTTTAGATAATTATGGATATGGTGCCGAATCCATCATTGCTTTCCTATTAGCTTTTGTGATTGGAGGTTTTGCGAAGGCAAAAGAAGGTATCGAAGCCACATATGAAAATAAACAATTAAACGTTGAAATGTTAATGATCTTTGCCGCTATTGGTTCGGCTATTATTGGTTATTGGACAGAAGGTGCCATATTAATCTTTATTTTTTCATTAAGTGGTGCACTCGAAACCTATACGATGAATAAAAGCCATAGAGAAATTTCCTCTTTGATGGAACTGCAGCCACAAGAGGCACTGCTCATCACGAACGGTGAAGAAAAAAAGGTGCCCGTGTCAGAGCTTCATGTTGGTGATCATATTTTGATTAAACCAGGTGAACGGGTCCCTGCAGACGGAACCATTATCAAGGGCCAAAGCCATATTGATGAAGCTGCGATAACCGGCGAGTCCATGCCCGTCTCAAAAGGAAACGAAGAAGAGGTTTTTGCTGGGACTGTTAACATGACAGGCTCGATTACCGTCTTAGTAACAAAAGCTAGTCATGATACGCTTTTTCAAAAAATCATTCAGCTCGTTCAATCAGCACAAAGTGAAAAATCACCTTCACAGCTTTTTATTGAACGCTTTGAAGGTACCTATGTTAAGGTAGTCCTGTCTGTTGTTTTCTTGATGTTTTTCCTTCCACACTTTATTTTAGGGTGGAGTTGGCAGGAATCTTTTTACCGTGCAATGATACTATTAGTAGTCGCTTCTCCATGTGCACTTGTGGCCTCGATTATGCCTGCTACATTATCAGCCATCTCGAATGGAGCACGGCACGGAATATTGGTAAAGGGTGGAGTCCATCTCGAAAACCTCAGTCATTTAGGCGCCATTGCCTTTGATAAGACAGGAACACTGACAAAAGGGAAACCCGAAGTAACCGAAGTAATTGTAAAAGATGGTCTTATGGAAGAAGATATCATCTGGAAAGCCGCTTCAATTGAAAACCACTCCACCCACCCGCTCGCTAATGCGATAGTGAAATATGCAAAGCGGAACATAAACAAAGACCTATTCTATCCCGAGCGCCTTGAGGATGTACCTGGCTGGGGCGTAACAGCTGAGATTAACGGTGAGCAATGGAAAATTGGTAAAGCTGCTTTCGTCGGCAAAGAAAATGTCGATTACTTTGCGAACGGTTTGGCCAAAGAGCTTGCAAGCCTTGGGAATACCCTAGTCTTCATTGAAATTAATGGTGAACTCAGCGCGCTGATTGCTTTAATGGATGTTGTCCGCGAAGAAACCAAACTTGCGATTGACCATTTAAAAAAGCAAGGTATACGGACAATTATGCTAACTGGAGATAGTGAAAAAACAGCTCAGGCAATTGCAGCCGAAAGCCATGTAGATGAATATTTTGCAGAATGCTTGCCAGAGATAAAGGTAGAACAGATTAGACTCCTAAAAGCAAAATATAAAACGGTAGCTATGGTGGGTGATGGAATTAATGATGCACCAGCATTAGCAATTGCCAATGTTGGCATTGCGATGGGGGGCGGAACTGATGTTGCCCTTGAGACAGCCGATATTGTCCTGATGAAAAATGATCTACCGAGGATTGCTGAAGCAATCCATCTTTCAAAACGAATGAACAAAATCATTAAGCAAAATGTCGTTTTTTCGATTACAGTCATCACTCTGTTGATATCTTCCAATTTCTTTCAAATGCTCGATTTGCCCTATGGTGTAATTGCCCATGAAGGTAGTACCATCCTAGTCATTTTAAATAGCCTGCGGTTATTGAAAGCATAAATATATTGTAAAGACCGGGTGAAATTCACCCGGTCTTTATATCTGTCAGAAGTTAAAATTTTTTAGTGATACCCATTCGTGCCATTTGCAGACCCTGATGTTTTATTTCCTTTACTGCCTTTTCCTTTTTGCTTTGTGCCGCCATCTTTTTTTGTTTTCTTTGTCATTGTGATGAACCTCCCTTGATGTAACCGTTCATTTATAGTTTGGACATCTCAGTGATTTTCATGAAGGAAATTATTAGCAATTTGACCGATTTTTTTCGCTATAAAAAGCATTAATTTCTCCGCCTAGAATAATAATGAAAGCGGATATATATAACCAGATCATTAACACAATGATTGCACCTATACTACCATATGTAAGTGAATAATTACTGAAATTACTGACGTAAAAGGATAATCCGATAGAGGAGAAAATCCAGCCTACTGTTGCAAAGGCTGCTCCTGGAAGGGCACTTCGGCATTTTAATTTCACATTAGGTGCAATCCAATATAAGCCCGTAAAAATAAGAAACAAGATAAGCGCACTAACCAGCCAGCTTAATGTATTCCATAGTCTGAGAAATTCTGTGGTATAGCCCAGTTTTGAAAACAAGAAAATCCCAATTTCTCTTCCAAATATCGGAAGAACGATGGCAAGTATTAATACAAGGATCATCCCAAAGGTTAATAAAATGGACATTCCTCTTGAGACAATGAACGAGCGGCTTTCCTTGACATTGTATGCCTTATTTAAAGCATAGACAATCGAATTAATTCCGTTAGAAGCAGACCAAATTGTCCCAATAATCCCGAATGATAACAATCCGCCACTCCGTTGGTTCATTATCTCTTGGACATTTTTCTCAATTAATTCCATTGCCTCTACAGGTGCAAAATCTCTTACCATTCCAAGCATATCCTGATGTGGAATTGGAAAATAAGGTAGAAGAGAAAATAAAACAATCAGGAGCGGAAACAATGACAACAGAAAAAAATAAGCCAATTGTGCACTTAATCCAGGAAGCTCATCTTCTTTAATCCGGTGCCATAGCAATTTTAATAAAGAAGACCGTACATTTACTGACTTGTTCATTTCTGCCTCCTACTTAGTGAATTTTTTCATCTTCTCCGCCTACTACTTCTAACAGATCCGTCCCCATACTTTTTGAGAAGGTTTCTTTTGATTCTTTTAAAATATCGGTCACCTGTGGCGTCAACTCACGTAACTCATCAATCTTATTGGTAATATAGGAAATATCTTCATTCACCTGCTTAAATGTTTTCATTAATTTTTCAGCAGTTCCCTTTACTTTTTCGGTTATTTCCCTCGGATTTCGAACTATATAGGAT
>JAIMAD010000505.1 GCA_023512145.1 Bacillus sp. (in: firmicutes)
CGGTATCTGTGAAGTGTTTACTTGAATTTTTATTTTAGTAAAGTATGCTAGTAGAGAGAGTTTCTAAAAAGGAGGATTACATCTTGAGTGATTTATTCGAAGGATTAAAAGAAAAGGTTTCCGGACGTGAGTTGAAAATTGTTTTTCCAGAAGGCTTAGATGAACGGATTATCAAAGCTGCCGGCCGTTTGGCTGCGGAAAAACTAATCACACCGATATTGATTGGCGATATTGAAAAGGTACAGGCAAAAGCGTTAGAATTCGGTGTTTCGTTGGAAGAGGTAGAGATTTATGACCCTAAGAGTTATATGGGCATGGATGAGCTTGTTGCAGCCTTTATTGAACGCCGTAAAGGGAAATCTTCTGAGGAAGATGCACGCAAGATATTATTAGATGAAAACTATTTTGGGACGATGCTCGTTTATTTACATAAAGCAAATGGCCTTGTCAGCGGCGCGGCCCATTCGACGGCAGATACCGTGCGTCCAGCCCTGCAAATTATAAAAACCACCCAAGGTGTCAAGAAAACATCTGGTGTGTTCATCATGGTTCGTGAAGATGAAAAATATGTATTCGCCGATTGTGCCATTAATATTGCGCCAGACAGTATGGATTTAGCAGAAATTGCGATTGAAAGTGCAAAGACAGCAAGTATGTTTGGTATCGAGCCACGCATCGCGATGCTAAGTTTTTCGACAAAAGGCTCAGCCAAATCGCGTGAAACAGAGCGTGTTGCCGAAGCTGTGGCGGAAGCGAAGCGCCGTGATCCTAGGCTTGTAATTGACGGAGAATTTCAATTCGATGCAGCATTTGTTCCATCTGTTGCAAAAAGTAAGGCACCAGATTCTCAACTACAAGGTGATGCGAACGTGTTTATCTTCCCAAACCTTGAAGCAGGTAACATCGGCTATAAAATTGCGCAGCGTTTAGGCGGATTCGAAGCGGTTGGACCGATTTTACAAGGGTTAAATCGTCCTGTGAACGACCTTTCACGCGGTTGTAATGAGGAAGATGTGTACAAGCTGGCATTAATCACGGCAGCGCAAGGATTATAATGAAGTTTGGGGGCTAGTCCAGCGGTGGACTGGCTCCTTTTTCGGGTTTTGTGGGTATTTTTTTAGTGGAAAGTTTGTTTTGTGCTATTTTATTGAGGTTTTGTGCAAATTTACAGGATTTTGTGCCATTTTGACGGTGTTTTGTGCCATTTTCAAACCCTTTTGTGCCATTTTGGACCTGTTTTGTGTAATTAGCCATTTTATGGAAAAAACAAGTGCCATTTTTATGTAATTTACTGATTAATTTTGCTAAAATAAGCTTATCAACTAAATAAGGAGTCACTCAAATGGAAGACTTACTGTGCCAGCCCGAGTGGCGGATCATCGACCAGTCTGCGGTTGGTTTACATTTTCAGGCATTACAATCATTTGGAACAGATGATACACTTTGTGCCTCGGTTGGAGCGGGTGAAGCACCTGCTACCGCACGAACTTGGGTCCATCACAATACGATTGTGTTGGGAATCCAAGATACAAAACTGCCATACTTACAAGAAGGTATCCAATTCCTTAATACACAGGGCTTTCAGTCGATTGTCAGAAATTCCGGCGGACTAGCAGTCGTTCTTGATGAAGGAGTCCTCAATATCACCTTGATTTTTCCAGAAGCAGAAAAAGGGATTGACATTAACCGTGGTTACATTGCGATGTGGGTGCTAATCCAAAATATGTTTGCTGATTTCAAGCAACAGATTGAGGCGAAGGAAATCGTTGGTTCGTACTGCCCAGGAAGCTATGACCTAAGTATTGACGGAAAAAAATTCGCAGGAATCTCCCAGCGCCGTCTCAAAAAAGGGGTTGCTGTCCAGATTTATCTTTGTGTTAATGGTAGCGGTAGAGAGCGTGCAGCGCTTATTAAGCAGTTTTATGAGCTCGGGGTCCAAACGGAACAAACAAAAATTGCTTACCCTGAAATTGTTCCTGCGGTGATGGCCTCCCTGTCAGAGCTGTTCGCTGTAAAGTTGACGATTTCAGACGTAATGTTACGTCTATTAAACCAGTTAAAAATAAGTAGTAATTATTTGTCTGCGGGGCAATTTACTGAGTACGAACTAGCGTTGTTCCCCGGTTATTATCAAAGGATAATAGATCGTAATGAGCAAATCGCCAGCATGTAAAAAGCCGTAAACCCAAGTGGATTTACGGCTCCTTTTAGGAGGATGCTGCACAATCTTCTCCCGTTACTCTTATTTGTCTAGCGCATCGCGCACTTCACGGCTTGGCCCTGGATAAGGCGTTTCCGCTTTTCTCTTTATTCTGCTACTTTTTCTAAATTGCCATTACGGTCCATTTTGAATTTAGTAGCTGGTCTTTCCTCTTCTTCAAAAAGCACAAGCTTTCTGGCCCGGTTCATAATTTTCATTAAGGTCTCGTAATCTTCTTGAATCGTTTCGGAATTCTGTTCAAGGCCAGAAATCTTTGCACTCATGGTCTCATTTTGATGCCGTAAGTCGACAAGTTCTCTTTTCAATCTTTCATTCTCACTTTTTAATGCTTCATTTTGCAGATTGGCATGATGAAAGTTTTGCAAGTAGGTAATCACCGAATCAAGCGACATCCCAGCAGTGGCTGAAGGCCTGTATGATGGAACGCGTGCTTGTGTTGGAACCTGAACTTGAGTTTGAGTTTGAGCATGTGTTGGTGCTTGCTCAACATGCGCTGTTGGCAACTCATTGGTCTCTTCGGCCATCTCAACAGTTAAATCCGGCATTTCAACGTGCATTGGTGCCATATCGAATTCCCCGGACGAGTTTAAAGGCGGACTGTACAGTAACTTTTTCTTGCCACCCTGGTCTTTTCCCAAAACTCTTTGTCTTTGTTTCCGTTGTTTTTTAGACAACTGTAAGGCTTTTTCATATCGATGACGAACGACGGCATTCCACCTGAAACCACAAGCGGCAGAAGTGCGGTTCAGTTTGTCACCCACCTCTTCGAAAGCGTTTAGCTGGGTACTCCCCTCTCTTACATGCCTAAGGACAGTCTCGGCCAAAAGCAGGTCGTTCTCATCTGTCCATGCATCTTGACGTACTTTCATAATATCAACTCCCTAAAATAATTTACAATTCGTCGGCCTTTATCTAATGCCAAAACACCGATCATACTGGTCAGGATGTAATACAGAGTCAGATCGAGGCTGTTGGGTAGACCGTAAGCAGCCAGGATGGTCAGGATCATCGGGAAGATCAAACC
>JAIMAD010000506.1 GCA_023512145.1 Bacillus sp. (in: firmicutes)
ATATAGAACTATTTAAAAAAATTCATGAACAACTTCAAAATGGTACACTATTACAGGATATCACCCCAGTAGAGGAGAAAAAAAACCATCGGATTGGAACAATGAACGTAGCTAGAAATGATAAAACCATCGAAAGGTTATTTACGAAGGTGAGTGAATTAGAAAGTAGTCTTAACGCAAAGGCTGATTCAGTTACATCCTATCAACTCCTTGGTCATCGCCGAGAACTTGAAGATTTACAGAACGATGTAAAAAAATTGTCACAACAAATTCAATTGCTTCAAAAGCAATTAAATGACGTGAAAAAGCCCATGCAAATTGAAAAACCAATTGTCTTCGATCATAGTATAGAAAAAAGAAAAAAGAAAAATATCGTTAGTTCAATATTTGGCTTTTAAGATTAGTAATGGAAAGTGGTTGAGTGTAAAAAAATGACCGAACGGAGAAATTTACCGTTCGGTCACTTTCATTTATCGAATTTTTTAAAACATGCTTCATTTATGCTTCTTTATACTTTTCAAACAAATTCATATCCCCTATGGCTGAAATATTATTAATCGTTACTACAAGGTTATTAGTTTTTTTAGGAAAGGATGTAATTAATTATTCATGCGATTTTTTGTTAATAATTCTTCAACCTCTAAACATACAGATAATTTCCCAAAACCGACGATTTTTGATTAATGTCATCAGTCATCGGTGGTATTTCAATTTTAATGGACACAAAAAATTGCTAAAATTTTTTATTGTAAACAAGTTTAGCAAGTTATTAGTGGAAGAAGATATTTTGACTAAGTAAGAGCTTAGGTAACAACACTTTCTGTACTGAGTAAACACAACAATTCTTAGTCATAAAATGCTCAGGATTTAAATATTTACACAAACACATAACCTACCCTTATGACTAGGTATAAATGTCACTTGTTATTAAAAAACTAAATGGTACGATGGTTTAGAAGTTACCAATACTATTAATTGAAATGAGGTAATATATTGAATTTTCCACAACTTAAAATTGGTCATATGACACCCAAGGTTCCGATTATGCAAGGTGGTATGGGTGTTGGTATTTCACTAAGTAAACTAGCCTCTGCTGTCGCCAATGCGGGTGGGATTGGGATCATATCTGGAACAGGGATAACAACTGACGAAATGCGCTCACATATAAGAAAAGCCAGAGAACTTACCAATGGTAAAGGATACATTGGTGTAAATGTTCTATTCGCCATGAATGAATTTTCCGAAAAAATGAAGGCTGCCTTAGAAGAAAAGGTTGACTTCGTTATTTCTGGTGCAGGAATTTCCAGAGATATGTATGCATGGGGTAGACAAGCTGGAATTCCAGTCCTCTCCATCGTCTCTTCTGCTAAATTGGCGAGGATTTCTGAGCGACTTGGAGCTGCAGCCGTTGTCGTTGAAGGCTTCGAAGCAGGCGGACATCTTGGAACGGATCGGCCTATGTTCGATATCCTTCCAGAAGTTGTCGAAGCGGTTTCCATCCCAGTTATTGCAGCTGGTGGAATAATGTATGGCGGGGATATTGCAAAAGCACTTGCAATGGGCGCGTCTGGGGTGCAAATGGGTACAAGGTTTGTTGCCAGTGATGAGTGTGATGCGCCGTTAGTATTTAAGCAAAAATACGTTGATGCATGTGAAGATGATTTGATTCTGGTTAAAACGACCGTCGGATTATCAGGCAGAGCAATAAAGAATAATCTAACAAAATTACTCATGGGCCCTAATAAATTGAAGATTACAAAATGCCGTGATTGCTTAAAGAATTGTTCCTACCGTTTTTGTACACTTGATTCCCTTATTCAAACGGTTAATGGTGATGTTGAAAATGGACTTGTTTTTGCCGGTGCAAGAGTGGGTGAAATCAAAGAAATTCTTCCTGTTCAAAAAATTATCGACAACCTAACATTAGAATATGTCGAAGCAATGTAGGAAAGTCCATGGAGTATTCACTTCCATGGTAAAATGATTTAGAGTCACCCGCAAAATTTAATGCGGGTGGCTTTTTCTCGTTTCTTTACTACGGTAAATTCGTTATTTATTTCTTTATGAGGACCTAAAAATTTCCCCTTACTGACCGAATAAAAAAAACCGTTTTGTGCAAAATAATTTCCGAACCGTTTTTGAAAGGAGGTTAACCATGACCACTCGAAACGATAACCGTGAACGTAAAAATAAGTACCCAAACAACAAAAAACAAGAGTCCGAGTTTTCTAAAGAAAAAGATATTCGGAGTGAAATTACAAAAAAGGATTTACAAAAATAATTTAGGGTTATGTAGAAATTTCATTCGGGTAGGCGTTTTTGTTTTGTCTACCTGAAAGAGTTTTATACAATTTATTTTTCACTCCACAATCCTATTTCATAAACCTTCTCGTTTACACTTTTTATTATATTTATTCTACTTGTTTAGATTTTCCCCGTTTTGTTATTTCATAATAAAATCGTCCTACTTCGGAACTAATTGGCTCACAATCTTTTTAACTCCATATCTAATAAATCCTTTATTATAACTATCTTCCTTTGAGACATGTAAGGAATATTCTTAAAACCTTTTTCAGTATTTATTAAGTTAATATCCAATGTCACTGTTTTCGTTAAGCTGAATAGTATGGATATGCGAGGAGGAGATTATCATGAATAACTACAACATTGGTCCAGTTGGAAATCAACTAAACAATTGGAGCCATGAAATCCGTGACTTAAGCGATGTGAAAAGTAAGTGTAGTCATTATATGAATTATCACGTCATTGGCCATTTGAATGATGGATCCAACATCGATGGTATTATTGAGGATATGGACGATGACGGTGTAACGATGTTAATGACTGAGGAAGTGGATGATGATTCAGATGAAACAAGGCAATATGGCTATGGTGGAGGGTATGGCGGAGGATACGGTGGAGGATACAGTGGAGGGTATAGACGTAGATTTCGCCGGTTTCGACGTCGGCGTTTCCCCTACTCAGCCTTTTTGTTTCCATTTTTTGTTCCGTTCCCATATTACTATCCCTACTAAAAGATATAGACAAAAAAAGCTCGTTCAAACTTTGACGAGCTTTTTTTTGCCTATACCCTGTAATCCGAGATCCTATGTAGATCTATATACTATTGAGT
>JAIMAD010000507.1 GCA_023512145.1 Bacillus sp. (in: firmicutes)
ATTACGGTCACCAATCGCCCTGATTGGTGACCACTTTTTCTCTTTCCACATGATTGTGGTCGCCAATAGCCAGTTTTAGTAAATTCAAGTTTACATAATAATTTTATGGTTGATAAAAAAATAATTTTTATTGTAGACAAAAAATTTTACAGTTGTTGACTGACTTTCCCATTGGCTATTGCATTGAAATCTCCATTTAGCGCTTAAAATGAACGTCTCCTGGCAAACTATATCAATTTGTCCATCAACTCATGTAACTTATTCTCTCACGCATTGGCATTTCTGAATGAGAGTAAGTGAGATTTTGGTTGCATGAAAAGTAGTCATTTAGGGAATATTTCCTTAATGGTGGTACTTAAGAGGGGGACATTATGATTTTAAACAATGAGCAATTACGAGCGAGAGCCCACGAGTTCGCCTTAACTCATGAATTATTTGCAAGTAGCCAGTTGACTGCACGATATTGGCCTTCCTTTCGAAATGATATGGCCAGCCTACACAAATTTGCCGAGATGTTAGGAAATAACAGGGTTGAGTGTAAACAACCAGCGGAAGATTGGCTGCTAGACCACATCAACTTTATCGAAACACAATCACAAGTTGTTCTTCGCGAACTACCTAGGTCATTGTTTAAACAGCTGCCTAAATTACGATCTACTGGCTTGCCGCGAATCTATGACCTCTGTAATGATTATCTAGATCATGTAGATGGAATCTATGATATCCACTCGTTTGAGAGTTACCTAGCCTCCTATCAGGAAGTTTCTATCCTCAAGGATACAGAATGTTGGGTATTACCCAGTGCAATTAGGGTCATCATTATTCACCGTTTGGCAGCAGTGATGCAAGAGGTTCAAAACCGGCACCAGGTTTGCCAATCGATAACGTCAATGTTAGATCAGATTGATGGAAAGAATTTCTCAGACAGCAAAATACGTCATTTATTAGAACATGAAACAAGAAAAAAAACACTTAGTCCAGTCCAAATCGTTCATTATGTTCAACACTTAAGTGAATGGGAACCAAATATTCGGATAGTCCACGACTGGCTAAGGGCCCATGTGGAAAATAGTGAATCAAGTCTTGAAAGTATGATTTCGCTGGAACACCAGCTTCAAGCGGAACTTCAGGTGACATGCGGTAACTTAGTCAAAAGTTTGCACACTTTAGAACGCCTGCCCTGGCGATCGGTGTTCACCAGAATTTCCCACATCGAGCAAATTCTCCAGTCTGATCCAACTGGTGAATATCAAGGGCTAGACTTACCAAGTAGCGACTTACTTCGTAAGCGTGTGGCCAGGATTGCTCACAAATTGAATGTTCCTGAAACAGTCGTTGCACAAACTGCCGTCAAACTCGCCAAGGTACAACAAGGTGCCGCAAGCAAAGCGGAATTACTACCTCGAGCTGCAAGTCTTGCCTATTATTTGTTAGACCCGCACGGCATCACGGCCATGCGTACTGAACTCTGTAAGGTAGCTCGCCCACGAATTCTGCCACACCTTGCCGTTCGACGACAACCATCTGTTGTCTATTTATTAGGCTTTCTTATACTGTTTGCAACGTTGATGCTGTTAGTTGGGGGATGGATTACTTTCGGTATAAATGTTCGCCCACTATCTTGGCTTGTGATATTTGTAGCCCTTATTTTGCCAATTAGTGAATGGGTTGTCACCATTATTCACGAAGCCATTTGTAAATACAGCCACCCCACCCCACTCTTAAGGTTTGACTTTTCCAAAAAGCTACCTGAAGATGCTCGAACGATGGTTGTTATGCCAATCATTTGGTCGAGTATCGCAGAAGTGGATGATGTAGTCGATAAACTTTTAGTTCACTATTTAGCAAACCGTCAGCCTAATATTTATTTTGGCATATTGGCAGATTTCTTTGATGCATCTACCGAGACAATTCCTACCGATGAGGGTATGGTCGCACATGCGATTGAACGAATTGATGCTTTACGAAAACAGTACGGGAGCGATAAATTTTTCCTTTTTCACAGATCTCGTCAATTCAATGAAGTTGACAAGATTTATATGGGATGGGAGAGAAAACGTGGAAAACTTGTTGAATTTGTCGAACTTCTTTCCGGCAGTGACCAAACCAGCTATACAACGGTATATGGTCAATCAGAAATTCTAAAAACCTTTCGTTATGTATTTACAACAGATTACGATACACAACTTCCAATAGGTGTCGTTAGTCGCCTAGCAGGTACAATTCATTTCCCATACAACCGACCACGCCTTAATCATGATGAAACACGGGTAATTGAAGGATTTGGTGTTCTCCAGCCGCGGATTGGCGTGAGTTTTGAATCAATTCAAAATTCACGATTCACTGCATTATGGGCTGGTGAACCTGGCATTGATCCATATGCTTTTGCAGTCTCAAATGCCTATCAGGATCTGTTTGGTCAGGCCATTTTTGTCGGAAAAGGCATCTTTGATGTGGATTCTTTTCGGAAGACTTTGGTAGACCGAATACCTAATCATCATGTCCTGAGCCATGATTTACTTGAGGGTGGCTTTTTGCGTACAGGGTTAACCTCCGATATTGAAGTGGTCGAATCACATCCGAGCACATTTTATGCTCACGAACAACGGACACACCGCTGGATTCGTGGGGATTGGCAACTCATCAAATGGTTGGGTGGAAAATGCAAAGATCGTTATGGTGAAAACAAACGAATTGTTTTAGGTGGATTGACCCGTTGGCAAATCGCTGATAATTTACGTCGGAGCCTGCTTGCACCAGCCTTAATCATTGTGGCAATCCTTGGACTGAATACACTTCCTGGTCAAAGCTGGGTGTGGGAAACGGTCGTGGTCTTAACCATCTTTCTTCCATTTTTACATTCCCTTGTATTAGCATTACCAGGAAAAAGACATATTCACACCCTTGGAATAAGTTTCATGCAAAGTGCTGTACAGTTGCTAACGCTACCATTTTCGGCGGTACTTTCCATAGATGCCATTTTCCGGACACTCTTCCGGATGTATATTAGTCGCCGGAATTTACTTGAGTGGGTCACTTCAGCTGAAACAGATCGCCATTCTGATAAAGGACGTGTGTTTATTTATGAGCCAGCCGGCTACATGGTCATTATTTTATTT
>JAIMAD010000508.1 GCA_023512145.1 Bacillus sp. (in: firmicutes)
GTATTAATGACTTTTACATAGTTCCCTATGATTGGAACGTGAATCAACAGAAAAGCTAACCCGAGGAAAAGGAAAAATCTCGCACTGAATTTGTCTCGAACATAGCTCAAAATATATTCTCCTCTTTTTTAAAAACATACTTAGTTTCTTTATTTTAACATTTTATGTTACCAGAATTACAATCATCTGCTTCTTGTTTTTTAAAGAAGAAACTAGGAATCTGCAAAATTGCAAGCACATACAACAAAAAGGACCTGGCCCTGGTTACTCTATTCGCTTCCGAATTTTAATATATTCTCTTGCTTTAAAGTTCTAAATCTCTACTTCTTCTGCTTCTGCCTCTAATGGAGTAAAAATATATTCAACTACTGCATCTGTGTCCTTAATCACAAACTTAATATAGTCCCTATTCGTTTGTTCATTCATGTACCAAGCGCCAACAAATAAAAATACAAATATTGATATGGAAATAATAACTTTTCTTTTCATTCAAATCATCCGCCCTTGACTATAGTTTTCCCAACAAATTTGCGGACTTATGCTATTTTCAAAAAATTATTTTTTATAATAAAATCACGTTTCTTCTTATTTAATAAATTCTTTAAAACTATCCACTTACCATCAAACAGTACTGCAAACAATTTTTTTATACGTTATACTTTTAATTATGTTGATTTTTATCACAAAGTTTTATCACTACCATTATAAATAAACTTCCATATATTTAATAAAACTTCTAGTTTGTCACAATATATGGAAGAGGGTACGCACTTAGGGGGGAGTTTATGTCCAGTCTTCATTGGGCTGTATTAGCGCCATTTTTACTGGCGATTTTTGTGCCGATTTTATTCAAGTTATTCCGAAGTATACATACAGGATGGTTTGTTCTTGTTTTACCCGTTTTCCTTTTTGCCTTTTTCACACGATTTATTTCAGTGACGAAGCAAGGAGAAACAATTATAGAAAGTGCTTCATGGATTCCTTCGCTTCAGATCGGCATTGATTTTTATGTCGACGGTTTAGGGTTACTATTTGCTTTACTTATCACAGGTATAGGATCGTTAGTGGTTCTTTATTCGGTTTTTTATTTATCAAAAGAAAAAGAAAAGCTAAATCAATTCTATGTATTTCTTCTTTTATTTATGGGAGCAATGCTTGGAGTTGTTCTTTCCGATAACCTGATTGTTTTATATATGTTTTGGGAATTCACAAGTCTTTCCTCGTTTTTACTAATTGGTTATTGGAACGACCGGGAACGCTCACGATACGGAGCGCAGAAATCGTTACTAATCACGGTTTTAGGCGGACTTAGTATGCTTGGCGGATTCGTAATGCTAAATTTTATGGGTGGGACATTTAGCATTCGAGAGTTGATTGCCCAAAGTGGAACGTTAATTGATCACCCCTTATTCATTCCCGCCATGCTACTTATTTTACTTGGTGCTTTTACAAAATCGGCACAGTTTCCATTCCATATCTGGCTCCCAAGTGCGATGGAAGCACCCACGCCAGTCAGCGCCTATCTTCATTCGGCAACAATGGTAAAAGCTGGTATATATCTTGTTGCCAGGTTTAGCCCAGTTTTTGCAGAATCAGGTGTTTGGCTTTGGGTAGTTTCGATTGTCGGTTTGGTAACATTGTTCTGGGGATCCTTTTCGGCTGTCAAACAAACTGATTTAAAAGCACTACTTGCCTACTCTACAGTGAGTCAACTTGGGTTAATCATGTCTTTATTGGGTCTTGGGGCAGCAGCCCTTCACTATGAGAACTTGGATGATAATATTTACATGGTTGCAACTGTAGCTGCAATTTTCCATTTAATTAACCATGCCACCTTCAAAGGAAGTTTATTCATGGTAGCGGGAATTATTGACCATGAAACGGGTACGCGTGACATTAGGAAATTAGGGGGATTAATGCATTTTATGCCAATCACCTTTACGATTGCAGTCATCGGTAGTTTTTCCATGGCAGGTCTGCCCCCTTTTAATGGCTTTTTAAGCAAGGAAATGTTTTTCACTGGCATGATCAATGTCGTGCAGCTTAATATTTTCAACATGGAGACTTGGGGTATTTTATTTCCTGTCGTCGCATGGATTGCCAGCGTATTTACATTCATTTATTGCATGATCCTTGTTTTTAAAACATTTACAGGCAAGGTACAACTAGAAAAACTCGAAAAAAAGCCACACGAGGCTCCTATCGGATTATTAATTTCTCCGGTCATCCTGGCTTCGTTGGTCATCATTTTCGGAATATTTCCAAATTTATTATCCGCATCACTCATTGAACCGGCCGTGTCAAGCATTCAGCCAACCCTAGCCGACCATGAATTTCATGTTCATATTTCTTTCTGGCATGGGTGGAAAACAGAATTATGGATGACGATTGGTGTGGTATTATTCGGTACCCTGCTTTACCTAAACTATTCCAAATGGAGAGGCCTATACGATAAACTGCCTGAGAGTTTCTCGTTAAACACCCTGTATGATCGCTTGCTTTACTTACTGGATAAGTGGACGAACAGTCTTAGTGAGAAGGTCATGACTGGTTCAATCAGAAGCTATTTGGTTTATATATTGATGTTCTTTTTCCTTGCATTGGGAATTTCTTTATTCCAAAAGAATGCCTTCCGTTTGGACTATGATAATCTTGCACCAATTGGAATATATGAATTAATTCTATCGTTAGTGCTGGTAATTGGGGCCATTTCGATATTATTCGCAAAATCACGGTTAACTTCCATCATCCTGTTGGGGGCAGTTGGGTATACGGTATCCTTATTTTACGTGCTTTTCCGAGCACCGGATTTGGCACTTACCCAACTCGTCATCGAAACGATTTCCGTGGCACTTTTCTTGCTATGCTTCTACCACTTACCAAAGATTTTTAGGATAAAAGAAAAGCGAATGGGATTTAGATTGTATAGGGCAATAATTTCAATTGGTGTCGGCGTCGTTATTACTTTGGTTGCCTTATCATCACATAGTCAAAAACTTTTTGATCCAATTTCAAGTTTTTATTTGAAAAATGCTTATACGGAAGCAGGAGGAAAAAATGTCGTCAACGTCATTCTAGTTGATTTCCGTGGACTCGATAC
>JAIMAD010000509.1 GCA_023512145.1 Bacillus sp. (in: firmicutes)
TCCCAAAGCCGTGTTCCGTGCGGTCTTTCAGGAAGTAACAAACTCTGCCGTGCAAACAGGTGGTAGTACATTAACACAGCAATTAATTAAAAATCAAATCTTAACTAATGAAGTTTCTTTTGAAAGAAAAGCCACTGAAATTTTACTGGCACTTCGTTTAGAGAAATTTTTCGACAAAAAGGAAATCCTTGAGGCATACTTAAATGTATCTACGTTTGGAAGAAATTCATCAGGACGGAATATTGCTGGTGTTCAAACCGCGGCAAATGGAATATTTGGTAAAAATGCTAGTGAATTATCATTGCCACAATCAGCCTTCATTGCCGGTTTGCCACAAAGCCCATTTGGGTATACACCTTTTACTAGAGAAGGAACCATTAAGAACAATCTCGAACCAGGTCTTTCACGGATGAAAACAGTATTAAAAAGAATGTATGATGGTGGATTCATCAATGCTGCTCAGTACGCTGAAGCCTCATCCTACGACATAACGAAGGATTATATCGCTCCTACTGTTAATCAGATTGAGAACTACCCTTGGGTTACAGTTGAAATCGAAAAGCGTTCCATTGATATCCTAGCCACCGTCCTAGCCAAAAATGATGGCCATACGGAAGAGGACTTAAAAAATGATGATACTCTATATTACAAGTACCACACAATAGCTGATCATGATTTGCATCAAAATGGATACAAGATTCACTCGACGATTGATAAAGGTATTTATGATGTGTTTCAGCAAGTAAAGGATAAATATCAATCATACGGACCTGATAAAGCAGAAGAAAAAAAAGACCTGGAAACAGGAGAAATGATAACTGTGATGGAGCCCGTCGAAGTTGGGGCAGAACTGATTGATAATAAGACTGGGAAAATTATCAGCTTTGTTGGTGGACGGGATTACACCAAACAGCAGCAAAACCATGCGACAAGTGCCATAAGGCAAAACGGTTCTACTATGAAACCACTTCTTGTTTACGGACCGGCAATTGAACTTGGCAAAGCATCTCCCGGAACGCCATTGCCAAATGTGGAGTTAAGTCTTGCTCCTGGCAGAAGTACCCCATGGCCGAATAACTACGACTTACGCTATAGCGGCTTAGTCTCTGCTCGATATGCTCTCGAAAAATCCTATAATGTTCCGGCTGTTAAACTATACAAGGATATCATTGATCAACAACCAGCTAAATACCTGGAAAAGATGGGATTTACCTCTCTTAGAAAAGATGATTATACCAACCTTTCCACTGCGATTGGGTCGCTTACAGTTGGTGTAACAATAGAAGAAAATACAAATGCCTTTAGTACTTTTGCAAACGGTGGAAAATTTATTGACGCCTATATGATAGATAAAATTGTCGATAAAAACGGTAAAGTCATTTATCAACATGAAGTCAAACCTGTGGATGTTTTCAAGCCACAAACAGCTTATTTAACACTTGATATGATGCGTGATGTTATCAAATCTGGTACCGCAGCAGGAGTTAAAAGTAAATTAAACTTTAGTAGCGATTGGGCGGGGAAAACAGGTACAGGGAATGACTATATTGATTCCTGGTTCGTTGCCACAAATCCAAATGTCACCTTTGGTATTTGGACTGGTTACGATACGCCAAAATCGCTTAAGTCTTCTGGAATGTCCTATAGCCAGCGAACCAATAACCTTTGGGCAGAATTAATGAATGCGGCTTATAAGATTAAGCCTGATTTAATTGATCCAAAAGATTCGTTCCAAGTGCCAGAAGGAATTGTGAAACGCTCCTATTGTGCTGTTTCAGGTATGCTTCCTTCTACAGCATGTTCAAATGCCGGATTAATTGAGAGTGACTACTTTAACGTTAATAATGTACCGACAAAAGTAGATGATAGTTTGGTTGAAGGAAATTTCGTAACTATTGGCGACAAGAAATATTTAGCGTTAGCTTCCACACCAAAAGAGTTTTCCCAAAACGGTTTGATTTTAAACCCTGACTTCATTACAAGGATGGTGGGAAACAACTTTAGAAATTACAGTCAACTAATTCCCAACAAGGAGCGTTGGGGGAAAATTCTCGTTCCTAATGCAAAAATGACGGATAACGGGAAACGTCCAAATAGTGTCAGTTTGAAAGGACATGGCAACACCTTAACATGGTCAACCTCCAGTGATAATGATGTGATTGGCTATCGTGTCTATCTAGGCGGTATAATTTCATCCAAAGTAGCAAGCATTCATAGTGGTTCTAGCCTTTCTTTTACGGCTAGTAATGGCACTTATTTTGTAACGGCCGTCGATATTGCTGGTAATGAATCTGCTCCATCAAACTTTGTTGAGGTAGGTGCTACACCAACACCAGACATAGATCCAACAAAACCAGACACAAGCATACCCATTCCAGATACAAAACCCACAAAACCAGATACAAAACCTACAAAACCAGATACAAATACAACCGCACCGTGATTAATCACGGTGCGGTTGTATTTATATCCATTTTTATTTAATCTTCCAAAGTAGACAAGTCACCTGCAGGTAAATTAAGCTCCCATGCCTTCAAGACTCGTCTCATAATTTTCCCACTTCTGGTTTTAGGAAGCTTATCACGGAAGTCAATTTCCCGTGGGGCTGCATGTGCGGCAAGCCCTTTTTTCACAAATTGTCTAATTTCCTCTTTTAATTCATCACTTGGTTCATAGCCATCTCGTAGCGATATGAAGGCTTTAATAATCTCACCACGAATAGGGTCGGGTTTACCAATAACACCTGCCTCTGCTACAGCTGGGTGCTCGATAAGTTTGCTTTCGACTTCAAAAGGTCCCACTCGTTCACCTGAAGTCATAATAACATCATCAATTCGTCCTTGGAACCAAAAATACCCCTCTTCATCCACCCGGGCCAAATCGCCAGTGTGCATCCAGCCTTCCCTGATAGTTTCTGCCGTGGCTTCGGGCTGGTTCCAGTACTCCCTCATCACCACCGAACCCTTTATGATTATCTCTCCGATCTCTCCTGGGGAAACGTCTTTTCCTGAGTCGTCCACAGTTTTTACGTCGTTCCAAAGTAGCGGTATGTACGCCCCGCTTCTTTCGGCTACCTGATCCGTAGGGAGGTACAT
>JAIMAD010000510.1 GCA_023512145.1 Bacillus sp. (in: firmicutes)
AAAGAAATTGCTACAGTCATGATAATACAAGTATCAAAAATGAACTTAATAAGGTGCAAGTTATCTCGTTTATACCAAATCTTATGAAGGAACGCGATTAGATAAAAAATAATTTGAAGCATGTAGAAGAGGTCAGGCAAACCAGGGAATGGGACCTCTACCATAAGAATGTTCTCATAGTAGTTCCAAATTGTCTCAGCAATAAAATAGCAAAAGCAACCTAATGAGCAGAAAAGCCAAAAATACTTATCTTTGCCCCTCATATTCTTGTAAATATAAAAAAGAGTAACAGCTGTAACCAGTGGTGCTAGCATAGAAAAAATATTTCCACCTAGTATTTTGATTGAGTTATTATGATTCCAAAAGTAAATCCAGGTGTAATATCCAACTATATGGAAAAAAGTGTAATATAAAAGAAGTTTCTTTCTTTTGAACAAATGCATTGGGATTCTCCTTTGTCAGCTGGGAAGGTTAGTATTTTTGAATTTTTCTATATTTATAGTAAAAGATAGTAAATGAGGGAAAACAATCAATATTTACAAATCTTTGGAATGGAAAGTTCTATTTATATTAACATAAAAAAAGTGTAGAAAAATGTTGAGAACTGTAAAAAAACAATTATTTTTTTGCTTGATTATAATCAATGTTCTATAGTGTCTTTAATCCGAAATTAATTAAATCTATCAAGATAGTTACACCCCTGGAAAGCTTATAATTACACAGTTCTTTATTGTTCTTAGGAAGGTCTTCCCAAATCAAGTACTCCTACCTAACTTCCTTTCCCTTGTAATCTTTTCTAATAGAATCGCTATTTTGAACTTTTGTAGATAACGACGTATTGTTAACCATATCACAGGGTTAATGTTGTAATATACATTGAAAATTTAATAGGACTTAAGGTAATATAGTAATATGGTCAGTCGACATATGTTACCACTTCAATAAGAACGCTTACTTTATTAAAAAAAACATCGAGAAGAGGAATGTAATTGTTGTTACTTGTTGCTTTAAGTGCAATTATCATACCGTTTATTATGCTAGTTATTTTAAAGATGCCAGCGGCAAAAGGAATGGGTGTCAGTGCAATTATCGTTATTTTGTTTGCGTTTACAACCTGGGGTATGGAGGGGCAGGTTATTCTATCATCAATTTTCCAGGGGGGACATAAGACACTTACCATTCTATGGATTTTATTTGGGGCATTAATATTGTTAAATACACTTCGGAATACTGGTGCAATAACTAGGATTAACGAAGGTTTTCAATTTATATCTGGAGATATGCGAGTTCAAGCGATTATCGTAGCATTCTTATTTGGATCACTCATTGAAGGGGCTGCGGGATTTGGGACTCCTGCAATGGTGACAGGTCCTCTAATGATTGCCTTAGGCTTTAGACCAATAGCAGCAGCAACAATCGCTTTGATCGCAGATAGTACATCGGTTTCCTTTGGGGCAGTTGGAACACCTATTGCAGTGGGTTTAAGTAATATTCCAGATGCAAGTGTGCCATTTTTTCATGAAATCGCAAAACAAATAACATTTCTCGACTTATTTGCTGGAACGTTTCTTCCGTTTATCTTAATCGTAATCTTGACAAGTTACTTTGGTAAGGGAAAAGGGATAAAAGATGCGTTGCCAATGCTACCGTGGACATTGTTCATTGGGATAACGTATACGGCTTCAGCCTATCTATATGCTATGTTATTTGGACACGAGTTTGTATCCATTTTATCTGCACTGACAGGATTATTGATTGCTGCAATCACTGCGAAAAAAGGATGGTTATTACCGAAGACGGAGTGGAAAGAAGCCATGCAGGATGGTTTCAAGATAGACACACAAAAATCAAATATGGGACTTATAAAAGCTTGGTCTCCATATCTAATCGTTGTTGTTCTACTCCTCCTTACACGTATTGTGCCTTGGTTGACTAATTTTGCAAAAACAGCAGTTGATCTTTCATGGAATAGCATTTTTGGTATTGATGCAATCAATTCGAGCTGGCAGTTTTTATATTCACCAGGAACTATCCTAATCGTTTCAGCCATTTTCGCTTTCCTTGTTCAACGAAAATCAATGAAAACTTTTACTAAGGCAGCGAAAGAGTCATTATCTTCGATGAAAATGACCTCTATCGCGTTAATCGCGACACTTGCTATGGTCCAAGTTTTTAGTAATTCCGGACTAAATACAAGTGATCTTATCAGCATGCCACAGTATATTGCAGAATCATTTGCTAATAACCTAGGTTCAATTTGGATTTTTGTTGCACCTTTCTTAGGTGAACTTGGAGCGTTTATTACAGGTAGTGCAACAGTTTCTACTCTGACATTCTCGCCAATCCAATATAACGTAGCGAGTCAAATTGGATTGGATCATAATATTGTTTTAGCTACGCAGGTTATGGGTGGAGCTGCAGGAAATATGATTTGTGTCCATAATGTTGTTGCGGCCAGTGCTGTTGTTGGTTTAGCAGGAAAAGAAGGAGAAATTATTCGGAAAACATTAATACCTGCTACCATTTATGGTTTACTGATTGGGATAGCTGGATTTTTGGCATTAAACGTTTTCTAGGCAAGATTCCCAGATTTAAAGATTGTGACTTAGTAACTCAAAGGTTGAGAATCGAATTATAGAAATAAATAGCAAGTAAATTCGGTTTTTAGATGTACAAAAAAACTCGCAGTCTTGGTGAGTTTTTTTTGTTATGTTAATTTCAATTAGTTATAATTGTTTCTCTAATATCATCTAGTTCCGGTGCTTGGAGCAATTTTTTTGAAATGGTCAAAATTAATGTTTTGTCCCTTTTTAATAACTGTGATTGACTCTGTATAGTGCACAGTGCCAAGTAAACCAATAATTAATTAGTTTGTCTTTTTTTGGTTCAAGGTGAATTTAATTATTTTACCGTCGTTGTATTCACAATATATACCTCTCCGAGAATTTCGCTGAGTTTATAATCGTCAGATGAAAGCACTGCTTCGATATATGAGTTAAACTCACTTTGTTCAAGGTTGTACAATACCTCGATTTCTTTTGAGAACAATACTCCTTCTTTTTCAAGGAGAGTTTTAAGTGAAGGAGTTGGC
>JAIMAD010000050.1 GCA_023512145.1 Bacillus sp. (in: firmicutes)
TTCCCACTTTTGGGCGTATCATGCACCAACAATTACTTACTTCACAGTCAATGTCGGTAGTTTCCTGATACGTTTTATTTACTTTTATTTGCTTTTCAATTTTTATTTTATCATTTTTATTTTTGAAAAAACTAAGGAATACATCAGCAATATCAGGGTCGAATTGTGTCCCTCTGCTTTTTTTAATTTCTTTTAGTGTCGTTTCTAAATCAATTTCATTTCTGTAAACACGTTTGGTCGTCATCGCATCAAAGGTATCTGCAATTGCAATGATTCGGGCTGCTAAGGGGATGTTCTTACCTACTAATCCACTTGGGTAACCCTTTCCATCATACCTTTCGTGATGATATAAAACGATATCTAAAACACCATTTTCAGCAAAATCTGAAATATGTTCAATTATCCCATTCCCGATAACTGGATGTTCCTTAACAATCATATATTCATTGCTTGTTAATTTTCCTTCCTTCATTAATATATTTTCAGGAATACCAATTTTTCCAATATCATGTAATAATCCACCTTTATAAATTGCTTCACATTCGTTTTTAGGTAGTTTCAATTTTTTAGCTATCTCAGTAGCATACCACGCGACATTTTGAGAATGATTTGATGTGTATGTATCTCTAGAATCCAATGTTTTGGAGAGAGCTAAAATTAATTCTAAACTATCTCTTTTAACTTTTTGATTACGTTTCATTAAAGCAACTGAAATTATCATTAGTAATAGATAAATAGACTCTACAGTCAGAAAAGAAACTACTGTCAATTTTTCAGGGATTAAGAAAAATACGTAGGTAACCACCAACGTTGTCATAATCAATAAAAACCTTGTAGATTTCTCAAAAAAACCAATTCCTAAAAATATAATAGCAGGAATGAAAAATACATATAACTGGTCTTTTTCCAAATTGAGATAGAATAAAATAGTATTAATGAACAAAATCAGAAAAAAACTGTATTGAAAAGTGGAAGGATTACTTAACCATTTATTAATTCTATTATTCATACAAACAATTCCTTTTATTTGAAAAATTTTTATATATTTTTAGGGGAAATAGGGGAAATAGGGCAAAAAAGTAAGATTATCAGAATTCATCTTTTAAATAGCATTTATAATAGAATGTGATAAAGCGCCTCCGCAAATTATGCGAAAGCGTTTCATCACTTTGGCCAATTATTTTAGTTTTTCAATTTGTGTGTTTACCTCAAAGATTGCGTTTGCTACCTCTTCTACTTCTTTTGTTTGAATTTCAATACTCGCATTTAAATCTTCAGTTTGTTTCTGGACATTTCCAACCTCTAGAGCGATTTCTTGACCATATCTTGCCTGCTCATTTGAGGCAATAGTCATTTGTTGAACCATCACTTTAATGCTGTTGATATTGCGAACAATTTCTTCGGCTGTAAGGTCTTGTTCTTTGGTTGCGTTTGTCACCGAGCTAGATTGGTTCGTGACATTCTCAACGGCAATTACAATTGCACGTCCGCCCTTTGCTTGTTCCGCCGTGGCGATTGAGATTTGTTGCACTTGGTTTTTTGTATCATTGATACCTCGGACGATTTCTTCAGCCGTAATTGCTTGCTCTTTTGTAGAATACGTCATTTCAGTTGCCTGCTTGGTCACATTCTCAACTGCTTTAGTGATAAATTCACTATTCTTCGTTTGTTCTTCTGTTGCTTTGGAAGCTTGCTCCATTTCCTCTGAAACTTGTTTAATTCCATCTGAAATTTTCATAATGGCTTGGTTCGTTTTTTCAGCCAATTTATTTCCAACTTTTACTTTATTAGCACCATCTTTGATTGAAGTGACGGCATCGATGGTTTCCCCTTGAATACCTTTGATGAGTATCGCTATTTCCTTGGTTGCTTTTGTAGACCGTTCCGCAAGTTTCCGCACTTCATCGGCAACAACCGCGAACCCTTTTCCGTGTTCACCAGCTCGTGCGGCTTCAATAGCTGCATTAAGTGCTAAAAGATTCGTTTGATTTGCTATATCGTCAATAACTTCAATAATACTGCCTATTTCTTCAGTATTTTTTCCAAGGCTTTGCATCACTTCACTTGCTTGGTTAATCGCCTCAGAAATTTCGTGCATCCCATTCAATGTTTCATTAAGAGAAACAGTTCCTTCAAGGGCATCATTCTTAACAGAATTGCTAAGTTGTTTAACTGTATGCACACTGTCTGCGACTTGTTGAATTGAAACAACCATTTCCTCAACCGTTTCAGACGTTTGTTTGGCAGTATGGTTCAAACTAACTGCATTTTCGCTCACTCCATTAATAGACTTGCTCATTTCTTCAATTGCTGCAGCGATTTGTTCGACACTGGCCCCTACATTTCCAGCGTTTCCGGCTACTTGTTCAATTGAAACCATCATTTCTTGAATAGCAGCGGAGGTTTCTTCAGCAGATGCATCTAATTGACCGGCACTTCCGGCAACTAAATTAATGGACGCACTCATTTGTTCTACCGCAGCAGAGATTTCATCCACACCAGATGACGTCACATTGGTGTTCCCTGCAACCTGTTGAATAGAAGCAACAAGTTCGTTTACTGAATCATTGGTTTTGTTCATTGAAGAATCTAATTCTTGAGCACTATTAGCAGTGATAGCAATCGATTTTTTAATTCCAGTAACAGAATTTGTGGTAATATCTACATTTTTTACAACCCCTGCAACTGAGTTTCCGATTTTTTTCGACATCAAGAAAGCGATGGTTACACTCAAAAGGATTGAAACAACAGAAAGTATAATGATGACGATTTCATTTGTTTTTGCATCTGTTGAAGTTTCTGAAGTAGTCTGTTTCAAAGCCATTTCTCGGTCCTCTTGCATAGCAGCTAATTCAGCAACTGCCGCTTCACCGATTGGTCCACACTTATTAAATATTAAAGTAAATCCTCTCATATCCTGCGCTCTTGACTTATCCAATGCAAGCGGAATTAATTTTTGATATTCAGCGAATTGGTGTTCAAATTCATCTAGTCTTTGTTGGTTTTCTTTACTGACCAGCATAGGACGCAAAATCTTTATATTTGCTTCTATTTGTTTAATGTCCTCATTTAAAAAATCCTCGGATAATTTCATCGTGGCTTCATCATCTGCAGTTCCGTGCTTGGCAACGAATAATCTTACCCGGGTCATATTCGTGTTAAGTTTACCGATGGTTGTAATTTGAGCAAATTCTTTCTTGGTTATATCATTTATAGAATCAGACAACTTAGTTAAGTTATTATAAGAAACGACACTAATCACTAAAAGTAATAATAAAATAGTTATAAAACTAACCCAAAGTTTTGTTTTCATTGAAAATCTATTTAACATTATATAAATCCCTCTCTAACTTTTCAGTTTCAGTTTCAAACGACTTTTTTATTTCCTTCAACTCATCTAAATTGGTAGTGTCTTCGAGTAACTTCTCAATATCTAAAAGAATTAACAAACGGTGGTCTAGTTTAGATATCCCTAACAGGTAGGAAACATCTTTTGTCTCCAAAAGGTTGGGGTGCTGGATCGTGTCTTGAGCAATATCCAATACATCAGTGGCAGCATCCACGACAAGTCCAATTACTTGCTCAAGGGTCTGAACGATAATGATTCGAGTCGCATCCGTTGCTTTTAGGGATTCCCCTGTCAATGCAGCACTCAAGTCGACTACAGGCATCACGATATTTCGGATCGAAGTCACTCCTAACACATGCGGCGATCGATTAGGATAAGGAGTTATCGTCTGCATTCGTTCAATTGACACCACTTGACTGATATGTATCCCATATTCTTCCTGTCCTACTTTAAAAATGAGATTTTTTAAATCCTGAAACTTCCCCTGATTCTCCATACAATCACCTCTTCTTTATTAATAATTTAGACCATGATTTATACACTATATTACCATGGTTTTTGACTTATTTATCAAAATTTTTTGATTGGTTTTTATTTTTTTGATATCTTCATTCGAAAATTATTGTTGATTTGAAAAATTTTCTTTTTTATCAAACAAAAATACAAAATGTAGCAAGCAAATCATGCTTTTGTTAGAAACAAAGTTAAGTAGCTAAGAATAAATTTGTTGATGAGTAACTACCCAAAGATTCTAATTCAATGCCTGTTTGCGTTAGTCCGTGGAAACTTTCATCAGTTCCGCTAATTTTAACAAAATGATCAATCGCCCCTCGATTTTGGCAATCCCTCCAAAATAATCGGAATCAAAACTACTAGAAGAAACCATTTCGATTGCTTCAGGTGCCACATCGATTACATCGCTAGTTTGGTCTACAATCAAACCCAATTCGATGTCTTCATATTTTGTGATAATCACTCGTGAATGTTCTGTGTACTGCGCCTGTCCAAGGTTTAACATGCTTCGGAGGTCAATAATCGGATTGACATTTCCACGAAGATTAATCACACCTTTCACATAAATTGGCGCATTGGGAATCCTTGTGAAATGATTGATTCGTTCGATGGACTGCACATGATTTATGTCCAAACCGTACTCTTCTTCTCCTAATTTAAAGGCGACAATTTTCAACATTTTCATAGCGATGGGTCTCCATTTCTATTTAATAAACTGATTGGTATCTATAATTAACGCCACTTCTCCATTTCCAAGGATGGTCGCACCTGAAATTGCAAAAAGGTTGGTTAAATATCCTCCTAATGATTTTAAGACTACCTCTTGCTGCCCCAGAACAGAGTCAACCACTACACCCACTGTCTTATTTCCCTTTCGGACAATAACAATATATAATTCTTTTTTATCGATAGCTAATTCGAGAGGCGGCACATGGAAAACATCAGTTAAATAGATTAATGGGACGACAATCCCTCGAAATTGAATCACTTTTTGTCCATGAAGGGTTGACACATCATCCTCTGATGCCGTTGTAATTTCCACAATCGAACTAAATGGAATCGCGAAGGTTTCATCTTCCACCTTCACTAACATCGAATTGATGATAGATAATGTTAAAGGGAGTTGGATATGGAAAACAGAACCTTGACCTGGTGTCGAATCAATGCTAATCACACCGCCCAAAGATTCAATTTTGGTTTTAACGACATCTAGGCCCACACCTCGCCCTGAAATATCCGATATTGTTTCGGCTGTACTAAATCCAGAAGAGAAAATCAAGGCATAAACTTGTTGATCTGTAAGAGCTTTGGCTTCTTCTGGCGTTACCACACCACGCTCAATCGCTTTATAAAGTACCTTTTCACGATTAATGCCCAAGCCATCATCAGCAACATCGATAAACACATGGTTTCCACCATGGTAGGCTTTCAATAAAATCTTGCCTTCTTCACACTTATTGCTAGCTTTTCTTTCCTCGATAGTCTCAAGCCCGTGATCCAAGGCATTTCTAAGAAGATGTACCAATGGGTCTCCAACCTCATCAATCACTGTCCGATCTAATTCGGTCTCAGCACCTTCTACCACCAATTGAACTTTCTTATTCAGTCCTTTGGCTAGGTCCCGCACCATCCGAGGGAAGCGATTAAATACCTGCTCGATTGGAACCATCCTCATGTTCAAGATGAGGTCCTGTAGATCGGTTGATATACGGGTCATATGTTCCACCGTCTCAGACAGTTCGGTTAGCTGAGCCTTGCGGGCAATTTGCTCTAGTCTTCCCCGGTCAATGATCAATTCACTGAATAAATTCATCAAGTGATCCAGTTTATCTATATCTACCCGAATCGATTTTGAGCGTTGCTTTTTTTCGCTTGCGACTGAATCTTCTTTGTCTTGTGGTCCATCATGTTGATCCTTATTTGAATTGTCAATTGTAGTCGATCGTCCCGATACAACTTCTTGATTCTTGCGCTCAGTCACGATAACCTTTTTCACTTCAGAGACGTAGGCCAGTTTTGTTTGAATTTCATGTAGTTCATTCTTAGATAAAAGCAACAGGGTAAAAGAATCAGTGAATTTTTCTTCTTCTATTTCTTCTACAGTTGGATGGGTCTGAATAATCTCCCCAAGTTCCTCAGCTACTTGAAATACCATGTAGGCCCGGACAGATTTCATCACACAACCTTCATCCAGTGTTACCGTGACTTGGTATAGGTTATTTCCGGTCACCCTCGCTTCGTTGATCACGGAAGATTGATACTCATCAATCCGTAACTCCGCCACAACTGCCACTTCATCGAAGTCACCTGCAGTGTCCACAGGTGGTGTAGGAGCATGAATCATTGCTAGTTGGGATACGATGTCTGTTACATTTTCTTTTCCATCGCCGCCTTGTTCGATATTATCTACCATTTTTTCGATGAAATCTACACATTTAAAAATGATATCCATAATTTCCGAAGTGACTTTTAATTTGGAATTACGGAGCAGATCCAAGACGTTCTCCATTTCATGTGTCAATGATGCCAGGTCTTCAAAACCCATCGTACCAGCCATCCCTTTAACAGTGTGTGCTGAACGGAAGATTTCGTTCACGATTGCTGTGTTCCCTGGTTCCATTTCCAATTTTAACAATTCGTCGTTTATCGACTGTAAATGCTCTTTTGATTCTTCGATAAACATTCCTAAAAAGTCATTTAAATCCATTTCAGATTCCCCTCACTAACCAGCATAAAAGCCTAGTACCATATACACCTTATATTACCATAATATTTAAATTTACATTTTACCTTTTTTGATAGTTTTTAGTATTTTTTGATAACTATATTTAAATTAGGTTTTATTCTTTGATTAAAATTATTATTCTATTTAAACAACGTCTGTTTTATTCCTAAATATCAGATCCGATATCCGAATCTTGTCAACACACAGCCATTATTTTAACTTTTCAACTTGTCTATTTACCGCAGTAATCGCGTTTACTACCTCTTCCACTTCCTTTTTTTGCGTTTCGATGCTAGCATTTAATTCTTCTGTTTGCATGCGCACATTTCCAACCTCTGAAGCAATTTCTTGGCCATATCTTGCTTGTTCACTTGTCGCAACAGTCATTTGTTTAACCATGTCTTTAATACTATTTATATTGCGAACGATTTCTTCAGCCGTTAGGGCTTGCTCCTTAGTTGCGTTTGTAACAGAGCTAGATTGATTTGTTACATTTTCAATAGCTGAAACAATTGCTAGACTACCTTGTGCTTGTTCACCAGTTGCTACCGAAATTTGATGAACCTGTTCTTTTGTATTAATGATGCCTCTGACAATTTCTTCAGCACTGTTTGATTGCTCTTTTGTGGAATGATTCATTTCTGTTGCTTGCTTCGTCACGTTCTCGACCGCTTTTAAAATGAAATCACTATTATGCGTTTGTTGTTCCGTTGCTTTGGCAATTTGGTTCATTTCCTCTGTCACCTGTTTAATACCTTCAGCAATCTTCTTGATTGCTTGATTCGTTTTATCTGCTAGTTGATTTCCAACTTTCACTTTATCAGCACCTTCTTTGATAGAGGTGATGGCAACAGCAGTTTCATTTTGAATTTCTTTGATTCGGATTGTAATTTCTTTGGTCGCTTTTGTTGATCGATCAGCTAGTTTACGCACTTCATCGGCAACAACCGCAAATCCTCTTCCATGTTCTCCAGCACGAGCGGCTTCAATGGCAGCATTAAGCGCTAATAAATTCGTTTGATTTGCGATATCATCAATGACTTCGATAATACTGCCGATTTCTTCAGAACTTTTTCCCAGGCCATGCATAACCCCGCTTGCTTTGTTAATCACTTGAGAAATTTCTTTCATCCCATTCAATGTTTCATTTAAGGAGATCGTCCCTTCAAGTGCATCATTCTGAACAGAGTTGCTAAGTTGGTTAACTGTTTGTGCACTGTCTGCAACTTGCTGGATAGAAACGACCATTTCCTCAACCGTAACAGAAGTTTGTTCTGCAGTATGGGTCAAACTAACAGCATTTTGATTAACGCCGTTTATAGATTTACTGATTTCTTCAATTGATTCAGTTATTTGTTCTACGCCTGTACCCGCGTTGTAAACGTTGATGGCTACTTGCTCGATAGAAGCCATCATTTCTTGAATAGCTGCTGAGGTTACTTCCGCCGAAGTTTCTAAATAATCGGCACTTCCTGCAACTAAACTTATAGACGCACTCATTTGTTCAACCGCAGCAGAGATTTCATCCACGCCTGAAGACGTAAGTTTGGTGTTGCCCGCAACTTGTTGAATAGAAGCAACGAGTTCACTTATGGAGTCGTTGGCTTTGTTCATTGAAACATCTAATTCTTGTGCACTGCTAGCTGTATGATTAATCGACTTTTTAATTTCTGAAACAGAATTCGTCGTTTTATCTACATTTTTTACTACCCCAGTGACTGAGTTTCGAATTAACCTAGTTATAATGAATGAAACCAAGATGCTAAAAATAATAGCCAGCACAGAAGCGATAATTATTTGGTTTATGAATTGTGATGAATCCTCCTCGGAGGCTTTGATGATATTATCGTTGTTGGTTTGAACACCTTTAGCAAGTTCATCAAGCGTAATGATCGTTTTATCTCCAATAGATGTCAATAACGTCATCTGTGCATTTACTAAGTTATCATTGTTGCCTCTAGATTCTTCAAAGAATGATGGTAGCCTAGCAACGAATCTTTCAAAGGTTTCGCTAAATTCTGTTAATAATTTTTGATTTTTATCAGAATTAATTAATTTATCTAATTCCTTTAAATTTTTCCTTACTTTTGTAATGTCTTCATCAGTTAATTTCTCACTAGTTGTTTTGTTTCCTACGCCCTGCTCATACGCATGCTTAGTTGCATATAGACGAATACTTGTTACCTCTTCTTTTAAGTTTCCTACTAATCCAATTATCGGCACTTGCGTATTCCCTATATAATGGACATCATCACTTAAACTGTTGATATTTTTAAAAGAAATAATAGACAAAAACATTAAAAAGATTAGGACAATGATAAAAAAGCCCCATAGTTTCACAGTCATTGACACATTCCTAAATACCTTACTTGACACTTTTCCAAATACCCCACTTGAAACTTTCTTCAACATTAATTACTCTCTCCCCTTTGCCAATTCAAATAACTTTTAATCATATATAACTATTACCTAATATTAGCATAATAGTTGATTTTTCAACTAACTTATTTTGATAGTTTTTTATATTTTGATGGTTACTGCTTACCACAATAGATTTTATAGTTTTTTTGATAGGAGGAGAATTTTATTAGGGAGTATAATAAAACGCCTCCGCAATTTTTTTGCGAAAGCGTTTCATTATACTAAGCTTATTATTTTAGTTTATCAACTTGAATATTTACCTCAGTGATCGCGTTGTCTACTTCTTGTGCTTCTTTCGTTTGCGTTTCAATACTCGCATTTAACTCTTCTGTTTGTTTCTGGACATTTCCAACCTCTAAAGCAATTTCTTGACCATATCTTGCCTGCTCATTTGAGGCAATAGTCATTTGTTGAACCATCACTTTAATGCTGTTGATATTGCGAACGATTTCTTCGGAAGTAAGGCCCTGTTCCTTGGTTGCGTTTGTCACCGAACTAGATTGATTTGTGACATTTTCAACTGCCACTACGATTGCACGGCCACCCTTCGCTTGTTCTGCCGTTGCAATTGAGATTTGTTGCACTTGGTTTTTTGTGTCAAGGATTCCTCTAACAATTTCTTCAGCGGTGATGGCTTGCTCTTTTGTAGAATACGTCATCTCAGTTGCCTGCTTTGTCACATTCTCTATCGCTTTTGTGATGAATTTGCTATTCTTCGTTTGTTCTTCCGTTGCTTTGGAAGCTTGGTCCATCTCCTCTGCAACATGTTTAATACCTTCTGAAATTTTCTTAATGGCTTGGTTCGTTTTATCTGCCAATTGATTTCCCAGTTTCACCTTTGCGGCACCATCTTTGATTGAAGTGACAGCAATAACAGTTTCACCTTGAATACCTTTGATAAGAATGGCAATTTCCTTTGTAGCTTTTGCAGACCGTTCTGCTAGTTTACGTACTTCATCAGCAACAACCGCAAAACCTTTTCCATGTTCTCCAGCACGTGCAGCTTCAATTGCAGCATTGAGTGCTAATAAATTGGTTTGGTCAGCAATATCATCAATGACTTCGATAATGCTGCCTATTTCTTCAGTATTTTTTCCAAGGCTTTGCACTACTTTACTGGCTTGGTTAATCGCTTCAGAAATTTCGTGCATCCCATTCAATGTTTCATTTAAAGAAACTGTTCCTTCAAGGGCGTCATTCTTAACAGAATTGCTGAGTTGTTTAACAGTATGCACACTGTCTGCGACTTGTTGAATTGAAACAACCATTTCCTCAACTGTTTCAGCCGTTTGTTCAGCAGTATCGTTCAAACTAATTGCATTTTCGCTCACGCCATTTATGGACATGCTCATCTCCTCAATTGCCTTAGAGATTTGCTCTACACTTGCACCCACATTACTTGCGTTCCCTGCTACTTGTTCAATCGAAACCATCATTTCTTGAATAGCAGACGAAGTTTCTTCTGCAGAAGCATCTAAATGATCAGCACTTACGGCAACTAAATTAATAGAAGCACTCATTTGTTCAACGGCAGCGGAGATTTCATCGACCCCTGAAGATGTCACATTCGTGTTCCCTGCCACCTGTTGTATAGAGGCAACAAGTTCGCTTACGGAATCATTGGTTTTGTTCATCGATGTATCCAATTCTATTGCGCTAGTAGCGGTATTTCCAATCGACTTCTTGATCTCTGTAATAGAAGTAGTCGTGATGTCTACATTTTTCACTACCCTAGTAACGGCTCGACCAATGTATCTGGTCATAAGGAATGCAATTATAACGCTAAAAATAGAAGCAATTACTGAAAGGATTAATATTTCGTAATTGAACTTATTTGAGTCTTCACCAGATTCCTTAATGGTAGCCTCGACATCTTTTTGAGCGCCTATGTAGAGTTTCTCAAGAGAAGTAACAGTTTTTTCTCCAAGAGGTGCCAAGACCCCCATTTTTGTATGTATAGTGTCATAATTATTGCTTCTAGATTCCTCAAAAAATGATGGTAGAGAGACCACATATTTTTCAAAGTTATTGCTGAACTCTGTTAATAATTCTTTATCTTCATCATGAATATTTTGTTTATCCATTTCTTTTATGTCGTTTCTTACTTTAGCAATATCCTCATTAACAAAGTTCTCCATTTTCACTTTATCTTCTGCATTACGCTCAAAAGCGTCCTTTGTTGTATATAAACGAATACGGGTAAAGTCTTCTTTTAAGTTTCCTATTAAGACAATTCTGGGCACATCCGTTTTTCCGATATTTTGGGTTTGATCTCTTAGATGGTTTACATTATTGTAAGAAGTATTAGTGATAACTATAAAGAATAATGTAATGATGAGATAACTGCCCCATTGTTTTACATTCATTGACAATTTACTAAACATTATTTTTCTCTCCCATTTCAGCTTCAACTAACTCTTTTTGGTTTATAGAATTTACAGCTCTAACAATTCATCGAAATTTTTAATGAGATGTTTATCCTTTAAACAGATTGAGAAATAAAATTTACACCACCTCTTCGTCGTTTTTAGGGATTTTCATTTTAAATAGAAAATAGCTTGTAAAAAAAGTAGTCCATCAAGATTATTTTGGATTATTTAATATAGAAAAAAATTTATACACCCTATATTAGCATAATATTTTACATTTTAACCAAAGTTTATTTGACTCTTTTTGACTTTTAGGTGTATTTTTTAACTTATTCATGGAAAGAACTACAGTTTTTGATAAAAAGTTATTATTCTATCAAATAAAAAGTATGTATTTACCATTGTGCTTTAATAAAGAAACTCTTCCAACGAAAAAAGTGAGACCTGGTTAGAATCAACCAGGTCTCACTTTTCTTATAAGTAGTGTTTTATATAACCACCAGTTATTTTATTTCGTTCATTGTTGGGGTCATCTTGGTCTTTTCCAATTTGACTAGCCAGCTGCTTCATAGTATCCATACAGCTTGGACATTTCCTCCCTGAACGGATCATACTTCCACACATTTCACATGGATAGGATAGGTTTGAGAATTTAGCAACTAGAATTCGTTTCGCCCAAATATATTGGCGAATTTGTGAAACAGAAACATCTGTTGCATCGCTCAATTCTTGAATGGTAATGCCAGGATATTCTCGCAAATAAGCTGCTACTTTCAGAAACTCTTCTTCTTGTTTTTGAAAACAAGCGTCACAAATATCTCTTATTCGTAGATATAGCTTTCCGCATTTTGGACAATTCCTCAGTTGTGGTGTAACCAAAAGTTTCTTCCCCCTATTTATGTTTTATATTTTTTTAAAACTATTAATAAAACTAGGGTATCGTAGGTACTTCTATCTGCCCAACACTTTATTAATTGAGTTAATGACACGATCCGCTTGGAATGGTTTCACCACAAAATCTTTCGCACCTGCTTGAATTGCCTCTAATACCATCGGTTGCTGGCCCATAGCCGAACACATGATGATATTAGCTTGTGGATGAAGGGCTCTAATTTTCTTAACCGAGGTAATTCCATCCATTTCCGGCATTGTAATGTCCATGGTCACTACATCAGGATTTAGTTCCCCGTATTTTTCTATTGCATCTGCACCGTTTACGGCTTCGCCAACAACTGTAAGTCCATTCTTGGTCAAAATATCTTTTAACATCATGCGCATAAAAGCTGCATCATCAACGATTAAAACCCTAGTCATACTATTCCCCTCCACTAATCATTGTTGCTATTTATTTGGTCATTTTGGTAAGACGATCGACAGGGCTAATAATGTCTGTGATACGTACACCGAAGTTCTCTTCAATCACGACCACTTCCCCTTTGGCTATCAGCTTGTGGTTAGCTAGAATATCCACAGGTTCTCCTGCCAATTTATCCAGTTGGATAACGGCACCAGGTCCCAATTCAAGAATTTTGCGAATTTGCATTTCCGTACGTCCTAATTCGACTGTAATAGCTAACGGAATATCATATAACATATCGATATTCCCTACAGCGCTTGTTGCTCCAGTTGGCTCTGAAAATGAAGCATATTCGACTTTTTGTACTTTTGCATGTTCCGGCTTGTGCGTTGCACTAGCTGGAATCGATCTTCCATCAACCGGTAAAGAGGCTACCGTTTGGGTTGTAATTTTCTGTCTGGGTGTCTCTACAGCTTCTTCCACAACTGACCTATTTGTGACGGTATCTTCCGGAAAAAGGATCTTTCGGATCATTTCCTTCCCGAAGGATAGAGGTATAAACTGGATCATATTGGAATCAATGAGGTTCCCCACCTTTAAACGAAAGGAAACTTCAATAATAATATCATCTGCAAGTTGTTCTAATTTTTTTGGTGGAAAACCGAGAATATCAATTGACGGTGGCGAAATATCCACTTTTTGATTAAACAAAGTTGACATGGATGTAGCAGCCGATCCCATCATCTGATTCATTGCTTCTTGAACAGCGCTGAGATGGAGTTCTGAAAGTTCAAGATCATGCCCAGTACCATCACCACCCATCATCAGATCAGCAATAATTTTTGCATCGTTTTCTTTGATCATCAATAGATTTTTACCCCGGATGCCTTCTGTATAATCCACATGTACTGCCACATGCTTTTCCTTTATTACTTCATATATACGATCCTGCTCAATAATCGACAGAGTCGGCGTCGTGATTTCTACCCGTTGATTCAGTAATGTGGAAAGGGCAGTCGTAGAACTTCCTAAGGATATATTACCAATCTCCCCTAATGCATCTTTCTCCAAGGAGGTCAAAAAATCATCAATTGATAAAGCAGGTTTTTCATCCTTTTGATTAAACAGTGCATTGATCTCTTCTTGAGATAGTAAACCCTCGCCCATCTTATATACCATCTCCTTCCGTGTTGATTACTTGATCAATCTGGACTGCATAATGCCCTTTTTGAAGGCCAGGGTTGCCCAGAAATCTTGTCAAGTGACCTACTCTAATTTCTAGCTTTCCAGTTTCAATTCCAATCACATCCCCAATCTGCAGGTTAAATAGGTCAGATACCGGTAAGGTCGCCTTGCCTATTTCAGCAATCACAGGGATATTAATTGTGTCCAGGTTTTGCTTTAATATATCCTGCTGCGGGACGTTTGTTTTTGACATGGCAGAAAGCCATTGATGAGTAGATAATTTTGGCAGCATCGGTTCGACAATTAAATGCGGCAAACATAGTGTCATCCGACCAGTTGTCTCCCCTATAGTTGTACGGAGTGCAATAATAATCACGGTATCATTTGGGGATGCAATTTGTATAAATTGCGGATTAGATTCGATATCCTCCCATTTTACTTTAATGTTCGCAATATTTTTCCATACATCAGAATACATATCAAATGCGCGAGAAAAAATCTTTTGCATGAGAACCGTTTCAATTTCCGTTAATGTTCCATTACGGGTAGACGGATCCCCTTGTCCTCCAAGCAAACGTTCTAATATTGCATAGGCCACTTGGGGATTAATCTCCATAACCATTTTTCCATCTGTTGGTTCCACCTCAAAAACGTTCAAAATCGTTCGCGCGGGGATGGACGCGATAAATTCATGGTAGTTCACTTGATCTACCAGATCGATGTCAATTTTAACAAACGTTCTGAGCTGTGCTGAAAGATAGGAAGTCATGAGCCGCGTAAAATTCTCATGAATTCTTGTAATACTACGTAATTGTTCCTTGGAATAGCGCATCGCCCGTTTGAAATCATATACTTTTACTTTTTTATGTTTCTCTGTTACATCGGATGCCTGCAGTTCGCCATTATTAAAGGCTGATAAAAGGGCGTCGATTTCTTGTTGCGATAATATTTCTGCCAAAGGGCATCCCCCTAACTCTTCCCTGAGTTATTGAATCATTTTTTCAATCGATTAAAACATTACTTTTGTTTTGCATCATTTATTAGTAGGGAGACTTCCTCCCCCTACTAATAAATACTATCGTTTCAAGTTAACAATCTCTTCTAAAATTGAATCTGATGTTGTAATTGTTCTTGCATTTGCTTGGAAACCACGCTGCGCAATAATCATCTCGGTAAATTCCTCGGTTAAATCAACATTTGACATTTCAAGGACACCGGAGATAATTTGACCGCCACTGTTATCAACTATACGGCCAAAATCTGCTGCGCCAGAGTTACCTGTAACTTCAAACATTGTATTCCCGACCTTATTTAAACCACCTGGATTGGTAACAACAGCCGTCACCAAGGATATATTTTCATTTAAATTGTCTGTTGTAGAGTTGTTTAGATAATATTTACCGTAGTTGGGGTCCGTAGTGTCCATAAC
>JAIMAD010000511.1 GCA_023512145.1 Bacillus sp. (in: firmicutes)
GCTGCTTTGATAAGACCGTAGGCATTGGTGCCATTTTTATCGGTACCGGCTATTTCACGGATTTTGGTTATCGGTATTTTTAAACCATAGGTCTTGGAAATCGTTGCTAAACAGGCAGCTCCACAATCCTTTATATCATGCTGTCTAATGCATATATATTTTCTGAATGGATTTGTCAATTTTGAAAAAATCTGTAGCAAATTTTTTGTCATTTGCATGCCTCCAAAGTATATGTATTGATCTTTTTATACTCGATTCAACCAATAATTAAACATCTATATTGTTGTATATTTCACAAAAATTTAAAGCAAGAATTGGTATAAATGTATATTATGCTTTTTAATTGGAAATTATATCTAATTATATTATATATATTGCCTTATACTAATTCAATAGCTGTTTTATTTTTTATTGGTTTTAAAATTTGATCCATTTGTTCCTTCACATCATAGGATTCCTGATAGTCCATACCTAGTTCCCAGGCTGTTTCTTTTCGGAATTTGGTTTTCGTTGAAATAACATTTTGATTATGAGGTCTTACAATGACTTCACCCTTTGTATAGGAATTGGTTGGTTCTATTCCCAACGATTCAGTCACAAAATATATTGGGAACTCATCTCCATACAGACTGAAATAAACCTTTACTTGGGTTTTATTCAAGTGCAATTGCCCCTTCCACTATGTCTCATTCTCCATCTTTTATATAAAATAATAATACTATTCTTTCTCAACTAACTTGCTGTCACTTATAAGAAAATGTTCATTCCACCTTAGCCAATCTTAAAATGTTTAGGACATATAAATCATCAGTTTGAGTAAGTATTTAATAATTGTAAATAATATAGCGACACTTTCTTTAACAAAAAAGTGAAAATCAAATCCTGACCAGTTTCAACTTTTGTGCCAGCTGGTTTTAAAATAGTACATAAATTCATTGTTTTTGATTTACTTTATATTTTGCAAAATAAGGGAAGAGAAGTGTAACGGTAAGAAAGAATAGTACCATTAACACCACCCCCATATATAAAGGAAGAAGTTTATATATATTAATACTTACATTAAAAATATACCCCATTAGCCCAATCATAAGAGAAAATATCACCCATGATCGCTTAGTAAGAGTATGTTTCGTCCCACATTTCCTGCATACAAATGTATTAGTCAAAGAATGACCCCTAGGTATTTCTTTCCATGTAAATTGATAACCACAAATTTCACATTCTATTATTCCCAAAGAAACACCCCCCTAAAATGTATTTTTGTATGTATCTCTCTAATTATAAAATGCGTCAAACTTATTTAACTATTTTACTCTTAGTTTAATAAGGCTTATAAAATAATTTTAACATATTTTCCCTAATAAAATACTAAAGATAGTGCGATTGTACCTACGAAATCCAATACAATTATATGAGTTATTTCCTATGCGGTTTCCTTAAAAGGGAATGGCTTAAGAAAATAGAGTCAATCTTTATTTTGAAAGTGCTTTTTCCAAAATTATATTTTTTCCCTCACTATTTTTCTTAATACCCAAGTTTGAATGGGAGAACAGTGCTAGTAAATTTGACTACTTGTTCTTTGATTGTTTATATGTTACCTTAAGGTAACATATAAAGAGTGGCATGTTTACTCACAAATAGTGAGAGCATTTACATCCTAACGAGAGGATTGTTGTAATGGAAGAAGAATTCTCCACTATATTTAAAGCTTTAGGTCACCCGATTCGAAGACGAATACTGGATATCCTGAAGCAATCAGCTAAAACGACAGGTGAATTAATTGAATTTTTTCCTGAAGTTACCAGGTATTCCATTATGAAACATTTGACGATTTTAGAGGAAGTCAATTTGGTGGTAGTTCGACGTGCAGGGAAATATAGACACAACTATCTTAATGCCGTTCCGCTTCAGGAAATGCAAAACCGTTGGGTAGGACAATACATGAAAACAACTGCCAATTCATTGCTGAATTTACGATCAGTCATGGAAAAACCAGGAGGAGAGGTAGCCATGAAAACAACAAATCAAGAAAATTGTAGCGCTTTTCGTATTGAGCAAGAACTAGTAATAGATGCACCACGTGAACAGGTTTTTAAAGCATTAACGGAACAAGCCGGACAATGGTGGGAATTCCGTATCGCTCCTAAAGGGGTATCATCATATTTTACGTTTGATCCCGTCCCTGGAGGACAATTTGTTGAAAGATGGCGTAAAAATGAAGGCGCAGTCTGGGGTACTGTTTATTATGTAAACGCGCCAGAAGAAATCCGTCTGCACGGTCATTTAGGGATGCAAGGAGCAGTAAACAGTTCCTATACGTATCGACTACTAGACAAGGACGGGGCAACATTACTTCTGCTTTCGCATACCGCTTCCGGCATGATCGAAGCGGACTGGGAAAAATCTCATTCCGAAGGTTGGAATTATTTACTTGGCACCTTACTTAAAAATTTTGTAGAAAAAAATAAGTCCTAAAAATTTTAGCTAGGGGAGGTAAAACATGTGGTAGACGTTTTCACAGAAATAATCATTGATCTTCCTGTTGATCAAGTTTCAACGTATGCTGCGAACCCTGATAATGCCCCGAAATGGTATGTAAACATTCATTCGGCAATATGGCAAACGGAGAAACCATTGGCGTTAGGCTCAAGAGTAGCATTTAAAGCACAATTTCTTGGAAAAGAACTTGCCTATATCTATGAAATTACAGAGCTTATTCCAGGAAAGAAGCTAGTGATGAGAACCGCACAAGGACCTTTTCCAATGGAGACGATTTATACTTGGGAGGCTCTAGAGGGAGACCGAACAAGAATGACATTAAGGAACAAAGGAAACCCGAATGGTTTTTCAAAGATCTTTGCACCATTTATGGCACCAATGATGAAAAATGCAAACAAGAAAGATTTAAAAAAAATGAAGGACATACTTGAATCATTAAAGAGCGAAAAGTGATTAGGCACTCTTCACTGTAATTATTCGAGTTTAGCTAAAAATGAGAAACTAAGAGAATTAAATGTAAAGTCAGGTGATTTTGGTTGGATATAAATGAGAAAGTTAAAAAACGATATAATCGTATCTCCGGTATATATG
>JAIMAD010000512.1 GCA_023512145.1 Bacillus sp. (in: firmicutes)
ATCTAACATAAGTAATACGCCTCCTGCTTTCTTAGTTGGAAACCATTATTACAAACATATTTCTTGAAAGTCAATAAAGGTCAGAGTATACTATCCTCATAAAGTCAAATATAGTCAAAGTCAAACTTTAATTTTAATTAACCCAAGGAGGTTTTTTCTGATGCTTTGTCAAAGATGTAATGAAAACCAAGCGAATGTACAGTTAAATATGATTATGAATGGGCAACGTGAGGAAATAAAACTCTGCCATACATGCTTTACAAATGAAAAACATGCCTTAAGTGCGGGCTTCGGCCCAAATATGAATTATTTTCCAAACTTCCCGTTTGAAAATCCTTTTACACCTAATAACTCTTCACAAGGGCACAATGAAAATGGTCAGCATGAAGCACAGGATGGAAGTAAATCTAGGAAAGACGGGTTAATCGACCAATTTGGTCGAAGCTTGGGCACAATGGCTAAGGCCGGGTTAATCGACCCTGTTATCGGTCGTGATGCAGAAATTAAGCGTGTCATTGAAATTCTAAATAGAAGAAATAAAAACAATCCCGTATTAATTGGTGAACCAGGGGTCGGAAAAACAGCAGTTGCTGAAGGTCTTGCGCTGAAAATTGCTGAAGGAAATGTCCCAAACAAACTTAGGAAGAAAGAAGTCATTTTGTTAGATGTAGCTTCACTAGTTGCTAATACCGGAATTCGTGGTCAATTTGAGGAAAGAATGAAACAATTAATTACTGAGCTGCAAGAACGGAAGAATATTATTCTTTTCATTGATGAAATTCATTTGCTCGTTGGTGCTGGCTCAGCCGAAGGTTCCATGGATGCGGGGAATATCTTAAAGCCGGCCCTTGCCCGTGGAGAATTACAGGTAGTTGGTGCAACAACATTAAAAGAATATCGGCAAATTGAAAAGGATTCGGCATTAGAACGACGCTTGCAACCGGTACATGTTCTTGAGCCTACTCCGGATGCAGCAATCAAAATTTTACAAGGAATTCAAAAAAAATACGCGGATTTCCATGAAGTTACCTATACGGATGAAGCAATCCATGCCTGCGTTCAATTATCACAACGCTATATTCAAGACCGCTTTTTACCAGACAAAGCAATTGACTTACTCGATGAAGCAGGATCGAAATTAAATCTTACCGCTGATTATAAGAGCAATAAACAAATTGAAGTGCGCTTAAAAGAGATTGCTACTGCCAAGGAAGAGGCACTTAAAAAGGAACAATATGAGCAGGCAGCCATACTTCGCGATGAGGAAACAAAGCTTGAAAATTCTTTAAATAGTGACTTAAACTCAAATAGACCTAACGTCCTTGTTTCCCATATTCAAGAAATCATTGAACAAAAAACGGGTATTCCCGTTGGTAACTTGCAGAAAGACGAATTGCTGAAAATGAAAAATTTAGAAGAGAACCTCAATAAGAAGGTGATTGGACAAGAAACAGCCGTCAAAAAAGTAGCAAATGCAATTAGACGTAGTCGTGCCGGACTTAAATCAAAGCATCGTCCGATTGGAACATTCCTATTTGTGGGTCCAACAGGTATCGGAAAAACTGAATTATCCAAAACACTTGCTCAGGAGTTATTCGGATCAATTGATTCAATGATTCGCCTCGATATGAGCGAGTACATGGAAAAACACAGCGTTTCCAAATTAATCGGATCTCCCCCAGGCTATATCGGTCATGATGAAGCGGGGCAACTTACTGAAAAAGTTCGCAGAAATCCCTATAGCATAATTTTATTAGATGAAATAGAGAAGGCTCATCCAGACGTTCAGCATATGTTTCTTCAAATTCTCGAGGACGGCCGCCTTACTGACAGTCAAGGGAGAATTGTCAGCTTCAAGGAAACAGTTATCATCATGACAAGCAATGCTGGTGTTGATCACAAGACCATTCAAGTTGGTTTCGGCACCAATGAAGCTTTGGAAGAAGCAAGTATCCTGGGCTCTCTTGGTAGCTTCTTTAAACCAGAATTCTTGAATCGGTTTGATAGTATCATTGAATTTCATTCACTCCGAAAAGACCATATCTTGTATATTGTCGAATTAATGATAAACGAATTACAAGAAACATTAACGGAACATAATATCGTTTTAACCATTACAACTGAGGCAAAAGAACGATTAGCTGATCTCGGTTACCACCCCACTTTCGGGGCGCGACCGCTTCGCCGAGTAATTCAAGAAAAGCTCGAAGATAAGATTGCTGATTTTATTTTAGACGACCCAGATTCTAAAAAGTTAGCCACAGTGGTCGAAGATGGCGAATTAAAGATTGTCTCTGAAATAAGCCACGTTAAATAAGGTAAAAAGCGAAGCCGAAAATGGCTTCGCTTTTTATTATCTTATAGTTTTTGGTCTTCCACTGAATTTAGCCAATCTTCAATAACCCCAATAACTGACTCAACACAGCCATCATCAAATGGTGAAATTAAATGTGCCGCATCTACTAGTTTTGTAAATGACATTGTTCCACCAAGCTTACAAAGCCTAACATAATCTGCCCAAGCCTCTTCTTGATTCTCTCTGGAACGCTTCCAGAATTGAAAAGCACATATTTGTGCAAGTGTATAATCGATATAATAAAAAGGTGAATTAAAGATATGCCCCTGGCGCTGCCAGAAGCCGCCAGTTTCTAAATACCGATTTCCATCATAATCTTTATGAGGTAAATATATTTTCTCAATCTTACGCCACTGCTGCTTTCGCTCATTTGGCGAGACTTCAGGGTTTTCATAAACCCAGTGCTGGAATTCATCAACTGAAACCCCATATGGAAGGAATAATAAAGCATCACTTAAGTGTGAAAACTTGTATTTATCGGTATCTTCCTTAAAGAATAATTCCATCCATGGCCACGTGAAGAATTCCATGCTCATCGAGTGAATTTCACAGGCTTCATACGTTGGCCAAGTATATTCTGGAATCTCAATATGACGGCTCGAATACACTTGGAAGGCATGTCCTGCTTCATGGGTTAGGACATCAATGTCCCCAGATGTTCCATTGAAATTGGAAAAAATGAACGGGACCTTATAGTTCTCAATGGATGTACAATATCC
>JAIMAD010000513.1 GCA_023512145.1 Bacillus sp. (in: firmicutes)
GGTTTAGAATACTAATAATATCAGAAATTATGATATATAATCTGAATAGATAAAAAGAAACCTTTCACAAGTTACGATATGGATTTTTAAAAAGAATCAAGAGCAAAGAAGGCAGGGGAATATTCATTCCTCTGCCTTTGCCCATTTAATTGAACCTATACAAAATACCTTTCTAAAGGTATTACAAAAAAATGGCCTGATCACCCCGATCAGGCTATTTTTCTTAGTTTTCAATGACAATTGCTTGTTTGCCCATTTGCTCCCATGCTTTTATAAAAGTAGCTCGATCCACTTTTTTATTCTTTTCACCGTATGGGTCATTGACATAAATGGAATTTTCATCGTAACCGGTAATAGCCACACTATGTTCACTATACGTAATCTTGATTTCCCCAAGAGGCGTATTCCAGGTTTGAAAAACAGACACAGGAGCAAAACTAGTCGTTGTGATAATCCACACGGGAAGCCCTTGACTCACCTTCATTAATATATCGGTAAATGAACTGTTCGTCAGATTTACAGCTCTGTCACCGACATATTTCTTAGCTAGCTCAAACACTGGACCATTGTAAACACCTAACCCCGGGCCACTTGCCATATCTCCGACAAACCCTTCATTTGGATTGCCCTTTTGCCCGTTACTATATGTGAGTGGAACTGTTGTTATCTGTTTAGCTAATTCGTTCTTTGTCACCTTTACACCATCATAGTTAAGAATCATTGCCAAGCTTGTTACCTCACAGCCGTTGTATAGCTGTGGATTGTCCATTTGGTTTAATAATGGCACATCAAGAAGTTTACTATCCGCTAAAATGGGTTCTTCTCTAAGTAGTTTTAGATCAGAATCTTTTAATGAATCTGCGTCTTTTTGAATCATAACGTCATGGGTCTTTGATAGATCAGTTTCTTTCCATTGAAGGACCATTTCCCAGTTTAACTTATCTTCAACTATCATTTTTGCACCTATAAATAATATTAATAGAATCATAATGACGATTACTATTCTTTTCATAAAAGAATCTACCATTCCTTGTCATAGATTTTGCTAAGAATGTCGAAAGTAGTAATAAGCTACTATAATACCATACCAAAAGTTTTTAGAGCGATATTTGGAGAACACCTCAAACTTTATGGTAACGGTTTTCGCTTAAGTTTTCCTTAAGAATAAACATTCTAACCTTTCACTAAAGTGGCATCATTATGTTCGTACCCTACTTTGATTAATCTTTAGTATCACTTGGTTAATTACTTCTGCAAAAACCAAGCCAAAGGCAATCGATCCAGCTATCATTAGCACTTTTGCTGCTAATCCTAACGCGGTAATATAATCGTTCTCGACAAAATTCCGCATCGCATCATATGCCAGACCTCCTGGAACCAGCGGAATAATCCCCGCCACACTAAAAATAATCACTGGCATTTTCTCACGCTTTGCTAACAGTTGACTGATGACCGCAATAAAAATTGTAGCTGCCAATGTGGCAAAAAGAGCATCATTCATAAACTTTTCGAGGAGATAATAGATGCCCCAACCACCCATGCCAATCAGCCCACATTTTACCAACGCTTGTTTTGGTGCATTAAAGATAATACCAAAACAACAGGTGGCAATAAAGCTTGTTACTAACTGCACTAAAATAGCCACTACATTTTACCTTCCCTTCACGAAAACGACAATACGACGGCAATTCCAGCCCCAATGGCAAAGGCCGTTAAAAAAGCTTCCGCTCCCTTAGACAAGCCAGAAACCAAATGTCCGGCCATTAAATCCCTGATAGCATTGGTAACTAACAGACCAGGAACCAAGGTCATCACCGAGCCAATAACGATTTTATCTAATTGGTGACCTACACCGATTTTCACAAATAAAAATGACAACAGACCAATCATAAACGCTGCCAAAAACTCAGAGAAAAACTTGATTGGTACAAACCGGTGGAAGTACACAAAGCTTAAATACCCAATTCCACCCGAAATCATTGCTGGGATAAAATCATTCCACCCGCCTGCAAACATTATCATAAAGCAACCACTAGCTAAGGATGCAGCAGCCACTTGGACCATAAAGGGAAACGTTACATTTGAGGCTTCAATTTCTTTTAAATGCGCCAAGGCTTCTTTCCGATTGAAATCACCACTGCTAATTCTTCGAGAAATGCTATTAACCATGGCGACCTTTTTCAAATCCGTCGACCGCTCCGATATTCTAATTAGCTTGGTCTTCGTTGGTTCAGGACCTTCAGCTGAAAAAATAATTCCGGTAGGGGTGACATAACTATGTGTTTTTTCAATTCCAAAGGAGGCAGCAATCCTCATCATCGTATCCTCAACACGATAAGTCTCCCCACCGCTTTGAAGCATAATTTTTCCCGCTAGAATACAAACTTCCATAATTTCGTATGTTTGTTCTACTTGATCTTCCATAATTTTTCACCTATTATTTCTTCATTTGTACTTAGTGTAAATCAAAACAAAGGTCTGAAGCAATGTTGAATGAAAAACAACCACACTAATCATTCGGATAATGCTAAACCCAATAGTCCTGGTAATCTTCTAGGTATTGTTTTAAGGGTATTGTTTGATGATTTGTCAGTTCAGAAAATACAGTCGAAATCCCTTTCGCGAAACCTAGTTTTGTACCAAGATGAAGTCCCGTGACGACCTTAACAAATCCTTTATCCAACCCACTTTGAATCATATATTGCTGAAATTCCTGTGTTGAAGGATTGGAATAGGTGATTTTCCGGTTTAGGACAGTCGACATCATTTCCGCTACCTCGAAAAAATCAACAGCTTCATCTCCGGTTATCGCATACTTTTTGTTCCTATGTTTATATTCTTCGGTTAATGACAGAGCAGCAACTTCTGCAATATCTCTCACATCCGTAAAGCTTGTTTTTCCCTTACCTGCTGGAATAAAGATACGGTTATTTTTGATAATTTCGTTCAACAGAAACATATTTAAATTTTGCATAAAATAACCGGCACGCAAAAAGGTAAACGGAATCCCTAGCTTGCGGATCATCAACTCATTCTTATAATGGGGAATAAATGGTAAGAAT
>JAIMAD010000514.1 GCA_023512145.1 Bacillus sp. (in: firmicutes)
GTTAACGGGTGTTCGTCCAGTTATTATTATCACGAAAATTGGATGAAAACCTTTTCATGAACTGATAGACAAATACGAAAAGGCGTGAAAGCACATTCATTTTTAGTGAATGTGTCTTTTTTTACTATATATTATAGATAGATTAAAAAGGGGGTTAAACCGATGAAGAAGTTTTTTGAAATAGCACAGCAATTTGGAAAGTCATTTATGCTCCCAATAGCCGTCTTACCGGCTGCTGGTCTTCTACTAGGTATAGGTGGTGCGTTATCCAACCCAAATACAGTTTTAGCGTATCCATTTTTAGATATTGCATGGCTACAAGCGATTTTCACGATTATGAGTTCAGCAGGAAGTATTGTGTTTGGAAACTTACCAATCATTTTTGCTGTAGGTGTTGCGATAGGATTGGCTCGTTCAGATAAAGGAACAGCCGGATTAGCAGCCATGATTGGTTATTTTGTTATGAATAGTTCAATAAATGCCTTGCTCTTGATTACGGGAAAACTTGTAAATGAAAATTTAGCTGGCGCCGGTCAGGGTATGGCTGTTGGTATCCAGACACTAGAAACAGGTGTGTTTGGCGGTATTATCATTGGGGTTATCGCAGCCCTATTACACAATAAATATAATAAAATTGAGCTTCCTCAAGTGTTGGGATTTTTTGGGGGATCAAGATTTATTCCGATTGTTGTATCCTTTACAGCGATTTTTGTAGGTGCCATTCTTTTTATCGTGTGGCCATTTGTTCAACTTTTCATTAACCAGTTAGGTTCATTAGTAAATAACACTGGTGAAATCGGAACATTAATCTATGGTTTTGTGTTACGGATGCTCGGTCCTTTAGGGCTGCATCATATATTCTATTTACCATTTTGGCAAACTGCTTTAGGTGGCACAATGGAGATTGGCGGGAAAATTGTTAGTGGTACCCAAAACATCTTTTTTGCACAATTAGCAGATCCATTTACCACACATTATTACGAGGGAGTATCCAGGTTTATGTCTGGTAGGTTTATAACCATGATGTTTGGTCTACCAGGAGCAGCGCTAGCTATTTACCATTGTGCTAAGCCCAAAAATAAAAAACTAGTCGCAGGGTTACTTCTATCAGCTGCCTTAACTTCTTTCTTAACAGGAATAACTGAACCACTTGAATTCAGCTTCCTATTTGTCGCACCTGTTCTCTACGTCGTTCATGCTTTCTTTGACGGATTAGCATTTATGATGGCTGACATTTTTAATATTACAATTGGACAAACCTTCTCCGGAGGATTCATTGATTTCATCCTATTTGGTATTCTTCAAGGTGTGGAAAAAACGAACTGGATTTATGTATTACTAGTCGGAATTCCATGGTTCTTCTTGTATTATTTTACCTTTAAATTTCTAATTAAGAAAAAGAACTATAAAATCCTTGGTCGTGAAGATGATGATAAGGGAGTTCCTGCAGTTCAAGTAGCAGCAACTGAGCGTGCTAAAACGATTGTTGAAGGTTTAGGCGGAGCACAAAATATTGATGTAGTAGATTGCTGTGCCACTCGTTTACGAATTACAGTCAAAGATGAATCATTATTTAACGATGAAATGATTAAACAAACCGGGTCAAAAGGAATTGTAAAAAAAGGGAATGGTATACAAATTATTTACGGTCCACAAGTTACGGTTGTAAAAAACGAAATCGAAGAATACTTGGGTCATTGAGTATCCATCCAACAAGGACGTGTGTTAAATGCAATCAGTATTAGCTCAAATTTCGAATGGATTAATCGTGTCCTGTCAGGCATTAGAGGGTGAACCATTACACAGCTCTTTCATTATGGGACGTATGGCAGTAGCTGCAAAACAAGGTGGGGCATTAGGGATCCGCGCAAACTCTATTTCTGATATTTTGGAAATCAAAAAACAAGTTGAACTTCCTGTGATTGGAATTATCAAACAAGTATATGGAACCCATCCTGTTTTTATCACGCCAACAATGAAAGAAATCGATGACTTAATGGAGACCGGCGCAGAAATAATTGCAACAGATGCAACTGCTCGGATTAGACCGGATGGCAGTACGTTAGAGCAATTTTATCAAAAGATAAAAACAAAATATCCACAGGTAATTCTGATGGCAGATGTATCTTCTGTTGAGGAAGCAATTTATGCTGACAATCTTGGATTTGATATTGTGGGGCCAACTTTATATGGATACACGGAAGAAACACGTGGATTAAAAATTGACCATAACAATTATCAAGTCATTAAAGAGATGGTAAAACAAGTTAAAAAGGCTAAGGTTATTGCAGAAGGAAATGTCTCTACACCAGAAATTGCCCGATCGTTATTAGAAAACAATGTTCATGCGGTAGTCGTTGGTGGAGCTATTACAAGACCACAGCAGATCACAAAAAGATTTGTTGATGCAATGCAAAAGTAATATATCGATTTTTATGAACAGCGAAACTAACGCCCATTACTCTAGTGATGGGTGTTAGTTTCGCTTTTTTTGATTTTTCGAGTAACTTTAAATGACAGTCGAACGTACATTTGGTAAAATTGTTATTGTGTGATGTTTAGTTTTATTGAATATCATCAAAAAGGGTTATCCTAACTAAAAGTGAGCTAAGTAAATATCTTAATAAAGGGGACAAACATGGAATATCTTGGTGAGAACCTCATACATGGAATCGAATGTAGTATGGAGAAGTTAACTAATACAGAGAAGGATATAGCTAATTATATAATTAAACATCCGGATGAAATTAGCCTATTGTCAATTAGTCAAATTGCTAAAAAGCTCCATATTTCCCCTGCTACAATCACTCGCTTCTGCCAAAAAATTTCCTTTTCAGGATTCAATGAGTTCAAACACGAACTAAAACGGTATATTGACCTTAGAAAAAAACCGACCAGTATGACGGATATTAAACAAATTGATTATTTTGCGAAACTATATCAAAACCATCTGAATATCATCGACAATACCTTCAAAAAAGTCACTTATACTGATATCCAGCAGGCGGTAGCTCTGCTTACCAAAGCTAGCAAAGTCCATGTTTATG
>JAIMAD010000515.1 GCA_023512145.1 Bacillus sp. (in: firmicutes)
GGAGTAGAGTACCTTTTCCGCCTATCGCTGAAGCTATATTTTTAGAAATAGTAATTGAACTCCTAAGGGAGGCTGGTGCAAGACTGCCTACCAAAATTGGTCAAACAATTGGAATTGTAGGCGGTATTGTGATTGGCCAAGCAGCTGTTGAAGCTGGGATTACTAGTAATATCTTAATAATTGTTGTAGCTGTATCGGCCATTGCTTCATTCATAGTCCCAAGTTATATTATGAGTGCTTCCATTAGAATCGTTCGGTTCCTATTTATTTTAATGGCAGGATTTATGGGGAATATTGGCATTTTTTTCGCTTTAGGTATAATAACCATTCACTTAACGGGGTTAACAAATTTATCTTCACCTTATTTTATGCCGATTTCTCCAACCTTTTTCAAAGATTGGATGGATAGTATTGTGAGAGGGCCTTTTTATAAAATAAAGAAGGGGCAACCAGCGATGCAAAACGATGGTGAAAAAGAGAGGAATTAATGGTGATCATATGAAGGAACGACTCCATCCACTTCAATTATCTATACTAATCTATATGATTCAAAATGGTCTTGTCTTGTATAGTTTACCTCGATTAATTGCCGAATATTTCGGAACAAATGGCTGGTTAAGTATTATTTTCATTTTCGTACTTGTTAATATTAATATTACGATGATTGCGATAATTTATAAGCTGGGTAAAGGAAGATCAATTTTTGAAATCATTGAGGCGACGGTTCCCAAATGGGTAATGGTGCCCTTCTATTTGTTTATCATTGGTGTTTGGATTGGAATGGCAAGCATGATTATGAGGGCATATATCTTCATATATAAAATGATGTTTTTTCCAACTTTACCTGCCTCACTTTTTATCATTTTCTTTATTTTTCTTAGTTTTCAATTATTAAGAGGTGGAATCTACAAGATGACTAAAGCAATTGTGGTTCTATGCGCCATCTTGCAACCGATGATTTTTTTGCTTTTTTATCTTATTCCAGAATTTGATTTTGCACGTTATACGACTTTCTTTTTTAAAGGAGAAACAGACTTTTTTAAGGGGGCACTTCATGTTTATACATCTTTTTTGGGTATTGAAGTTTCCATACTTTTTTTCCCTATGGTAGAAAAAAAATGGACAAAGGCTCTTTTTATAGGAAATTTTCTGTCCACGGTAGTCTATTTCATTATTACCTTTATATGCTTTGGCTTTTTTAGCTTCGATCAAATATTAAATGATATATTCCCAGTTATGACATTGTTTGAATATACAGAAGTTGCTTTCCTTACACGAGCAGAAAATCTCTGCTTTTCCGTTTTAGCTTTCAAGGTATTATCAATAATTGCAATATATTACTGGGGAGCTCAGCAAATTTTTGGGAATATGATTAAAAGTATTAAGCCTAATTTTTGGATATTCATAATACTAGCAAGTGGTTTTATCCTCGCGTTGATCCCAGATTCCTTTGTGGATGCCGAAAAGTGGTTAAAGTGGCTGAGTTATTGTGGAATTGGTATAGCTTGGGCATTACCTATCTTTGTGCTATGCATCCTTTTTATTCAAATTCTTAAAAACCATAAGGAGACAGATAATGCAAAATAAAATTACTGTATTGATCGCAATATGTTGTTTGTTTTTAACAGGTTGTGGAGCAAGTAATATTATTGAAGATTTAGCAATTCTTGAATCTGTTGCTTACGATATGTCAGAAAGTGAAGAAAATCCAATAAAAACAACTGTCCTTTTTCCCACTGTTTCTAAAGAAGGAAAAGCTGGTACTCAGACTCTAACTGCTAATGGAAAATCATCTCATGAAACCTTCATCAAACTTCAAAATTTAACAAATTTAAAGCTAGTTGGAGGGCAGACTACGATTCTCTTTGGAGAAGAATTGTCAAAAAAAGGACTTATAGATATTGTTGAGACGTTTACAAGAGATCCAGGAGTCGGAACTCGTGTTAAATTTGCGATCGTGGAGGGAAAAGGCGAAGAACTTCTTAAAAAAAAGATACCCTCTATTCCAGATAATGCTGAATACCTTTATACGTTCATCGAGAAATTAGGAAAACAAAATAAAGTTTTTAATACTGATAAATATCGTTTTTTAAGAGATTATTACGACGATGGTATTGATCCGGTTTTACCAGTTTTTTCATACAAAGGCGAGAACATTGAATTAAAAGGATTGGGTGCTTTTAAAGGAGATCAATATATTACACGCCTTACTTTAAGTGAAACACAGATCCTTAATTTATTAAGCGGAGACATCAAAAATGGCAGTTTAATGATTAGTATTAATGATAAAGAGTCAGGAAAAAATGATCAGCTTTTGTTAAGTGATATCAATTCAAATAATGATAAAAAAGTGAACACAATAAAAAGAAAGAATATGACGGTCGAAGTAATTCTAGATTTAAAAGGAAGCGTCCTTGAATACACAGGTACAATAGATTTAAGTGAAGAAAAGTATCAAAGACAATTGGAAAAACAGGTTGAAAATTATTTAATTACCAATTCAAAAAAGCTGTTAATCAAATTGCAAAAATTTCAGACAGATCCTATTGGAATAGGAACGTTGGTACGTAATCGTTTATCATATGAAAGATGGAACAAGATGAAATGGAATAAGATTTACTCAAACTTGAATTTTAAAGTAAAAGTAAAAGTAGATCTGATTAATACAGGAAAATCAAAATGAATTTAGGAATGATTAGGTTGTGAAGACTTTCTATTTAATTTTGATACAGGACTTCTCATTAATAGTCAGTTCTTTACTTTTTAATATTAATGAATAAAAACATTACAATATACAAATATACGCTGTGCAATTCATACAGGTTTGTATAAAAGATTCTCTTATTCATTTGCTGCATCATCTAAGCGATTAAAAGAGCAAATTATATCTGTACCAATTGATGCATATAAATACAATTTATAAGCACTTGTTTACTTATTTTTACTATTATCATACTTCCATTTTTGCTTTTTAAAATGTAACTAACGCATGCAATAGTTGAACAT
>JAIMAD010000516.1 GCA_023512145.1 Bacillus sp. (in: firmicutes)
CTTTAAACCCGCTTGTTTCAGTGAAAATATCTACTAATTGATAAGCATCTTCGCGTTTTTTAAGACTTTCAACATTTTCAATAAACTCAACGACACTGCTATCGGTTTCTTTTGTCTTCAATTCGTACATACTTAAAATCCCTCCTTTTCTAAACGATAGTGTTAACCATTGGATATACCTTAACTAAAACTTCTACATTACTAGTTTTTAATCCTTCTGTTAAGTTATGAATAATTTATTCTATACGTACTTCTTGCTAATGTTCAACTGTACATTCTTTCATCTCTGATCCTTCCCACTATAACTAGGACCATAAATCCCATAATAAGTTTTTTTAAATAATCATTTAATAATTTTCGCAAAGAAAAACGGCAGACAATGGCCATACCGTTTTGTTAAACAATCTTCATCGTTGGCTAGAAGTACCTATGAAAAGTTTTGAACACAAGTTCCTAGGAACTTTTACTTTTCAATGATCGTCTTTCGTTCTTCCATTTGCGGTGGTTCTTCCATCCAACCATTCTTAATCATTAGCTTTGCACCTTCATGGGCATATTCGAAAGTATCTTTTGAGAAAACAGTCATTTTTGCAACCAAGTCGTTCCGTAAACTAAAAGCAGATCCCACGGCATTGCCCGCCACCGAAAAACTGCAAAACATGCTTGTACAATACATCATGAGCTTATCAGAAAACGGTGCAACGGTTGAACGCGTCGCATTTCCGCCCGAAGGAGCAGGTATTTGAATCCCCTCTTCGAGAAATGTTTCACTCATCTCTTTAATAACACTTTTAGAAAGTTCTGCACCTTTTGAAAAAAAATTCTTAACTACGGGACTATTGGCACATTGAGCAAAACCAGTAATCATTTGCAATCCAATCGCATTGGATTCTATCCCATGAAAAATGTAAGCTACTTCAACCGCATTTAAGGTTCTTTTTTTTCCAAGCTTACTAAATGGATTCAATCCAGCCAAATAATCATTTTCTTTAACAAACTCAACAGTGGTAGGCATGGTAACATAAGGAGGTCTGGCAATCATCCCTTTTTCAAGTAAATATTGTGTACACTCATTGTAGTAAAACTGCATAAGGGCAGTTAGCTCCTTAAAAAGGATGACAATATCTTCACGATATGCCATGTTTATATTTAGCGTGTGCAGTCCCATACTAATTTCTTTTAGTAAGCGTACAATCATAATGTCAAAACCATGATCATAAAGCTTAGGTACATCCTTGTTAACATCTTCAGCAGTAAAACCAATAGGGATTACAGCACCTTCATTTTGGAAAATTACAATAATTTTTTCAAGATAAGTATTAATTTCATTGTATAAATCTGACATGATTTTTTTGGCCTTTTCGTCGTCAGCTTTTGCAATTAAGTATTCCAATATCCGTAAAATCATCGTTTTCTCTTGATATGTAAGCCATAGAACACCAAGTTCGGATGAGGTTATGGCGGGTTTATCTGGCATACTAAATATACCCCCTTTATTTTCGTTATTTTATTTTGCTCTAAAAAAGTTACAGCTATGCATAATTAGGATACTTAAATACAGAAACAGCTATATAAGTAGCAGCTAGAAAATTGGGTGGAATGGTTTAGAGATGAAACACAATTCTTCACCACCCTATATCGAACTGACCCTGATTTAAAGGGACTCCGCGGTTGAACAGTCACTTTTTTTACACCTAAATATTCAACTAGCAAATAATATAGCCACCACAATGTTTGAGGAATCCCCTAAATCACATTCGGTTTCATTTTAATTCGCTCATTTTGCAATATTCAGAATAACAATTTACAGTTTTCAAAAAAAAGGATAGATATAGCAGAAATAACTGCTTTATCTATCCTTTTTTATTTATTCATTTTCTGAAGTGCTATTTTCATCTTTATTAAACCAAAGTGGTTCATCGTCATCCTCATCGCCATTATAATTGATTAGGACCTCTTCTCCTGCTTTTATATCCTTGTATGCATAGAAGTCAAACGTGTGATTGGGAAAATTAATATCATAGGTAGCATTGGGCTCATACGAATGATTAAACAACATACCGTATCCTAAAACGAAGGCGGTGTGGTTCGTACCATACTCAAATGCGTAATCAGCGAGTAACGTTTTCTCTATATGAACATGCTCCTCATTAGGATAAGGAATAACTGGTGCTTCATGGATAAGCTCACCTTTTGCTATATCACGTTTCGCAAATACCCCTCTATTTAACTCTCCATCACTAAGTTTTGAAGTTTTAATCTCAATCATATTTATCACCTATTTGTTCTTTCTAATGAAGTTTTTAACCATCATAAGCTTGCCATGATATAAAGAAGAAAGCAAATGTTTTTTATGGTCATTGTGCCTGACACCCATTTACAGATTGTATTACCATACATTATTAATTCCCTTTCATTCAAATTAATGGTTCGTTAATCAAAAATATGTCAAAAGATATTTTTTAAAATTTTGCCTAAAATAGTCATTTATTTAAATAAAAAACATAAAATGGAATATACGTTCGTAAAGGAGGCATGGTTTTAATTGAAAAACGATCAGTCCTTGCTAACAGGAGAGATGTTGATTAGGTATTACCAGCTAAATAAGCAGAAAAAAGAAATTGAGCTAGAAATGAATGAACTAAAGGATGTTTTTCAAAGTTATTTTAATAATTTAGTTGGTTCTACCAATAAAGGAGAAATTACCATTAGTGGCTACAAGCTCCAACGGCAAATCCGAAAAATCGAAAAGTATAACGAAGAAGTAACGATGAAAAGACTTGAAGAGTTACAAATGAGTGAGCTAATCCAAGTGGTAAAAAAACCTGATGATGTAAAAATCAAAGCAGCCCTTAATCTAGGATTATTGAGTCCGAATCAGTTAGAGGGCTGCCTCATTACGACATGCTCCCCTGCAATTTCTGTAAAGTCATTAACACCAAGATGATAGTCCTACAATATTTAGCTAAAGATGTCCTTTGGTAACGAT
>JAIMAD010000517.1 GCA_023512145.1 Bacillus sp. (in: firmicutes)
GAATTGTCCAGCCTATATGCGTTTTGAGCTTTTCTTGCAAAAGCGTAGACAAAAAAAAGGAACACACATAGTATGCTCCTTTTCGTAATTTATTCCTCATCCACTGGAGTGACAATATCAGGATTTTCTACGAGCGAAACTCCCTCTGTATTATTACTCACGTCATTATTAGTGCCTTCTTCGTCTTCAACTTCATCTTGCTTTTCGACCTGGGCAGCAGTTGCCACGAATTCATTTTCACTTTCCCTCATACTAATGAGTTTCACACCTTGCGTGTTTCGGCCCATTTTAGAAATACTAGCAACATCCATCCGAATGAGGACACCGCCAGTAGTAATCAGCATAAGATCCTCTATACCTGTCACAGCCTTCATCGAAACAAGGTCTCCATTTTTCTCGGTGACATGACAGGTTTTTATTCCTTTACCGCCCCTGCCTTGGATACGGTATTCAGCAGCTGTAGTTCGTTTCCCATAACCATTTTTCGTTACGATAAGAACATCGTTATCTTCCTCTAGGACTTCCATACCGACAACTTCATCGCCAGGAACAAGTGAAATACCCTTAACACCCGTAGCTGTTCGTCCCATTGATCGTACATCTGTTTCTGCGAAACGAATAAGCATACCCTTTTTGGTACCAATAATCATATGTTTACTACCATCGGTTAAGCGGACGGAAATCAATTCATCGTCTTCACGCAAATTCAAGGCAATTAAGCCATTGGTACGAATATTTGCAAAGGATGTTAATGGAGATCGTTTTGAGATTCCCTCTTTTGTTGTAAAGAATAAGAACCAATCATCAACAAATTCATCAACGGGTATAATCGCGTTCACCCATTCGCCTTTTTCAACACCGAGTAGATTAATAATCGGAATCCCTTTTGCTGTGCGGCTGTATTCCGGTATTTCATACCCCTTCGAACGATATACTTTTCCTTTGTTAGTAAAGAAAAGAATGGTGTCATGTGTTGAAGTTGAAATCAAGTGTTCAACAAAGTCATCTTCATTTGTTCCCATACCTTGTATTCCTCGTCCCCCACGTCTTTGAGCACGATAAGTGGAGACAGGCAGACGTTTAACGTAACCATTATGGGTTACCGTTATAATAATATTTTCGCGTGGAATCAAATCTTCATCTTCGATATTCTCAATTCCGCCAGCGACAATTTCTGTGCGGCGCTTATCATTAAATCGTTCCTTAATTTCTAGTAATTCCGTACGAATAATTTCAAGAACTTTTTCATCATCACCTAAAATTGCCTTTAATTCCGAAATAAGCGTCATGAGATTTTGGTATTCGTCTTCAATCTTTTCTCTTTCCAAACCTGTTAAACGTTGCAAACGCATATCGAGAATTGCTTGGGCTTGCTTTTCAGAAAGACTAAATTGACTTATTAAGCCTTCTCGAGCAATATCCGCTGTCTGCGAACTACGAATTAACCGAATGACTTCATCTAGATGATCTAAAGCAATTCTTAAGCCATCTAAAATATGGGCCCGCGCTTCCGCCTTACGTAACTCAAACTCCGTTCTCCTGCGAATAACCACAATTTGATGGTCTAAGTAATGGACTAAACACTGCTTAAGGTTCAAAACCTTTGGATGTCCATTTACAAGAGCTAATGTATTGATTCCAAAGCTAGATTGCAGTGATGTATGCTTATATAAATTATTTAAAAGGACACTAGCATTTGCATCTTTACGCACCTCAATGACGATTCGCATACCTTTACGGTCTGATTCATCTCTTAGGTCCGTAATTCCCTCTATCTTTTTATCACGGGCTAATTCTGCAATCTTTTCAACTAATCTTGCTTTATTTACTTGGTATGGTAATTCATTAACAATGATAACTTCTTTACCATTTGATTTTGTTTCAATAAGCACCTTGGCACGGACTGTTAATGAACCTCTACCTGTTTCGTAGGCTTTACGAATACCACTCCGGCCAAGGATGATTCCCCCAGTTGGGAAATCAGGACCTGGGATAATTTCCATTAGTTCTTGAATAGTTATCTCAGGGTCTTGACTAATTGCTAGTACCCCATCAATAATCTCGCCAAGCTGGTGTGGAGGGATATTTGTTGCCATACCAACTGCAATTCCCGTTGACCCGTTAACTAAAAGGTTGGGAAATCTTGCTGGCATAACAACCGGTTCCCTCTCCTCACCATCATAGTTATCTTGAAAATCAATCGTATCCTTGTTTATGTCTCTTAATAATTCCATCGAGATTTTGGACATTCTAGATTCTGTATAACGCATTGCTGCTGCAGAATCACCATCAACTGAACCGAAGTTTCCATGCCCATCCACGAGCATATAGCGGTAATTGAAGTCTTGTGCCATCCGGACCATCGTTTCATAAACAGCAGAATCACCATGGGGGTGATATTTACCAATTACATCGCCAACGATACGAGCAGATTTTTTATACGGTTTGTCTGAATGCATTCCAAGATCATGCATCGAATAGAGGATACGCCGATGAACTGGTTTTAACCCATCACGAACATCTGGAAGGGCACGAGAAACAATAACACTCATTGCATAGTCAAGAAAAGAAGATTTCATCTCATGACTAATATTAATTTCTTTTATTTGAGAATTTGGTGTTTCAGCCATATTTGGTACCTCCTTCCACTACTGTTATATATCTAGATTTTTCACGTATTGTGCATTTGCTTCGATAAAGTTTCGACGTGGTTCTACCTTTTCGCCCATTAACATTTCAAAGGTTTCGTCTGCTTCAATCGCATCATCAAGACTAACCTGAAGCATGGTCCTATATTCAGGATCCATCGTTGTTTCCCATAATTGGTCAGGATTCATCTCTCCCAAACCTTTATACCGTTGGATATTAGGCTTTGGTGCCTTTGGCAACTCGGCAAATATTTTGTCAAGTTCTTTTTCATTATAGGCATATTCAATTCGTTTACCTTGCTGAACTTTATAAAGAGGTGGCTGCGCAATATAAATA
>JAIMAD010000518.1 GCA_023512145.1 Bacillus sp. (in: firmicutes)
AAAAATTTGTTCTTGTTGACGTTTTTGTTTGTTTAGTTTTCAAAGAACATTTTACTCTTTCGCCTAAAAGCGACTTTATTATCTTACCAAGTTATCAACTGTAAGTCAACAACTATTTAAATATCCTTTTCTTTCAAGCTGCTACCCTTGCAGCAACAGATATTAATATACCACCATTTGTGGTTGGGTGCAATAGCTTTTAATGTTTTTTTATAAATTAGGTAGAAGTAAAAGTATTCAAACAATACATTAACAATATTAAAAAAAGTGCCGATTGTACCGGCACTTTATTAAAATATTATCGATGACGCATTAACGGGAATAATAGCACATCACGAATTGATGGTGAATTAGTTAACAGCATTACTAAGCGGTCAATTCCAATTCCTAATCCACCTGTAGGAGGCATACCATATTCTAAAGCTTCGAGGAAGTCTTCATCCATCATATGGGCTTCATCATTCCCTTGTTCACGTTCTTCTAACTGTGCTTCAAACCGTTCTCTTTGATCAATGGGATCATTAAGTTCTGTAAAGGCATTTGCGTATTCGCGCGCTACAATAAATAATTCAAAACGATCTGTGAATCTTGTATCCTCGTCATTTTTCTTAGCCAGCGGTGAAATCTCCACTGGGTGTCCATAGATAAAGGTCGGTTGGATTAACTTTTCCTCTACTTTTTGCTCAAAGAATTCATTTACTATATGTCCATAAAGCATTGTATCCTTTATTTCCACACCATGTTCTTTTGCTAGTTTACGGGCTTCATCAACACTCATCTCTACCCAGAAATCGGCACCTGTGTATTCTTTTATGGCATCTACCATGTGGAGCCTTTTCCATTCTGGTTTAAGGTCAACTTCATACTCACCATATTGAACAGTCGTTGATCCGACTACCTCTTTTGCAATATAGGCAATTAAATTCTCAGTAAGACTCATGATATCGCGAAAATCAGCATACGCTTCGTAAAGTTCAATCATTGTAAATTCTGGGTTGTGGCGTGTAGATACACCTTCGTTCCTAAAGACCCGTCCAATTTCATAAACCTTTTCGAGACCGCCTACGATTAAGCGTTTCAAGTGTAGCTCTATAGCAATCCTCATGAATAATTGCATATCAAGGGCATTATGGTGTGTAATGAATGGGCGTGCGGACGCTCCTCCGGCAATGGAGTGCATCATCGGCGTTTCCACTTCTAAATACCCATGATTATCTAAATAATGACGCATTGATTGAATAATGCGGCTTCTAGCAATAAACGTTGCCTTACTGTCCGGACTCATGATTAAATCCAAATAACGTTGGCGGTATCGCTGCTCCACATCCTTAAGACCATGAAATTTATCTGGTAAGGGACGGAGCGCTTTTGTTAAATGCACAAAGCCAGTTACTTTTACAGAAAACTCTCCCATTTTAGTTTTAAACAATGTTCCAACTACCCCAACAATGTCACCTAAATCAGCAGAGATAAAAAGTTTATACTGCTCTTCACCAACAGCATCTTGTCTTACATAAACTTGTATTTGACCTGCAAGGTCTTGGATATGTGCAAAACCGGCTTTACCTTTTCCACGCTTTGTCATAATTCGGCCAGCAAGGGTAACAGAGATATTTTCCATTTCGAGGTCTTCTTTTTCTAATTCCGCATATTGTTCTATTAATTCATTTGAAAGATGTGTGCGCTCAAATCGTTTCCCAAATGGATCTTGACCATTTTCACGCATCATATTCATCTTTTCTCGTCTGACCAATACTTGGTCATTTAATTCTTCCTGGCTCAATACGATCAACTCCATTACTCTTATATTATGTAAAATGCTTAAATTCGCATGATTCTCTATTATTTTACACAAATTTAGAAATTCAAACATTAAAAAAATTGAGGATAGAATAAAAACTGCCAGTTATTTCACTGGCAGCATCAAAACTATTATAAAAAGAGACGATTCCAATGTCAAATTTAACCTACAATTAACTGACTTTGTTCATTTCCCTCAAGTTCAATGACCATATCATTTAATAATGTAACTAGGTGATCCCTTGTATCACATTCATTGATGGCATTACGAACTTTTGCATTTCCGCGGACCCCTTTTAAATACCAGGCAGCATGCTTACGCATTTCACGGACTGCAATATCTTCATTTTTCAAAGCAATCAAACGATCTAAGTGAAGAATACACACAGCCATCTTTTCTCGGACGGAGGGCTCATCCATTAACTGACCTGTTTTTAGATATTGAACAGTTCGGTAAATCATCCAAGGGTTCCCTAAAGCCGCTCTGCCAATCATCACACCATCAACGCCAGTTTCATCAAGCATTCTTTTGGCATCCTGTGGGGTTTGGATATCACCATTCCCAATGAGTGGAATGGAAATAGATTGTTTTACTTCGCGAAGAATATCCCAGTTGGCTTTTCCTTCATACATCTGAACGCGAGTTCGACCATGCAAGGATATCGCTTTTCCACCAGCACGCTCAATTGCTTGGGCATTTTGAACAGCATAAATATGTTTCTCATCCCAACCCATACGCATTTTCACAGTGACAGGCTTTTCAACTTCTGCAACAACCGCAGACACCATTTCATAAATTTTATTTGGATCAAGCAGCCATTTTGCTCCCGCGTCACACTTTGTGATTTTCGGAACTGGACAGCCCATATTAATATCAATAATATCTGCATTCGTATTTTTATCAACGAATTTAGCTGCTTCGACTAGTGTTGCTTTTTCACCACCAAAGATTTGTAAGCTTAACGGCTTTTCGCGTTCATCGATATAAAGCATATTCATCGTTCTTTCATTTTTATAAACGATGCCTTTATCACTAACCATTTCCGCACAAACCAAACCAGCACCAAACTCTTTCACTGTTAGACGAAAGGCGGAATTACATACACCGGCCATTGGTGCCAAAACAACTTGATTTTTCATCTCAATATTGCCAATCTTTAACACGCAAGCGACCTCCTAT
>JAIMAD010000519.1 GCA_023512145.1 Bacillus sp. (in: firmicutes)
CATATGTGGCAAAGGATACTGACTTCCGTGCCATCTTAACGCGGATCAAGGCAGCCAATCCTGAATTTGTTTTTCTTCCTGGTTACTACGAAGAAGTTGGCTTAATCATCAAACAAGCTCGTGAACTTGGTCTTGATGTTCCGTTCATGGGTGGTGACGGTTGGGATTCTCCTAAACTAGTAGAAATTGCTGGTAATGGCCCACTAAACAATACATTCATCACAAATCATTATTCTGCTGGAGATACGGATTCTAAGGTTCAAGATTTCGTCGAAGCATTTAAAGCAAAATATAAAGGGAAATCTCCTGATGCCTTTAATGCGCTAGGCTATGATTCAGGTTATTTCCTTGCTGATGCCATCAAACGTGCTGGTAGCAGTGATCCAGAGAAAATTCAAAAGGCACTTGCTGAAACAGATGGACTTGAACTAGTATCTGGAACAATGAAGCTTGATAAAAACCATGACCCAATCAAAGCGGCTGTTATCCTTGAATACAAAGACGGCGCACAAGTTTTTAATGCAAAGATAAACCCATAATTTTTAGAGGAAGAAAAGTGCAAGGCCCGTTTAACGAAGTTTGATGATATAAATTCTGATACTACAGGTTAGCAAATAGGGAGACATAAGTGCTTCCTAGCCACTCTTAATGAGGATTACCAAGTATAAGGCAAGGGCGCCCGAGAAGAATGTTCAGTAATCTTCTCGGGCGGATTGCTTTATGTAATAGTAAAAACAAATGTTTGGTCAATACGTCAGGTCCTAGAGTTGCTTGCCTAGGATAAGTTAAAAGGTTGAAGTCCTTTTTGAGGGAGTGTTTTGGACATGGAACAACTAATACAGCAGTTAGTTAATGGAATTTCCTTGGGCAGTATCTATGCTTTGATCGCCCTTGGGTACACAATGGTATATGGAATCGTAAAACTGATAAATTTTGCCCATGGGGATGTCTTCATGGTCGGTGCATTTATAGGCTTTTATTCAATTACCTTGCTTGGTTTCGGATTTTTCCCTGCATTACTTCTTTCAATGGTCGCATGCGCCATCTTTGGTGTTCTGATTGAGCGGATTGCCTATAAGCCTCTACGGAATGCGACGAGAATTGCCGCTCTGATTACGGCGATTGGGGTATCGCTGTTTATCGAATATGGAACCATTTATTTGCGCGGTGCCCAGCCAGAAGCCTATCCAGATGGCATTGTTCCACTTAAGAGCTTAGAAATCTTTGGTGTAAAAATTAGTGGTCAATCAATCCTGATTTTAGGAACTGCTGTTATCTTAATGATCTTATTGCAATTTATCGTTCATAAAACAAAGATAGGTAAAGCAATGCGGGCAGTATCATACGATATGGATGCCGCAAAATTAATGGGTATAAATGTAAATAATACTATTTCAGCAACATTTGCAATTGGTTCAGCCCTTGCGGGTGCAGCAGGTGTTATCTTTGGCGTTTACTATACAAAAATCGAGCCATTAATGGGCATTATCCCAGGACTTAAAGCGTTTGTTGCCGCTGTTTTAGGTGGCATCGGCATCATCCCAGGTGCTATGGTGGGCGGGTTAGTATTAGGTGTTATTGAGTCACTTGTTAGTGCGGCAGGTTACTCTCTCTGGCGTGATGGTGTGGCATTTGTGGCACTTATATTAATCTTGATTTTCCGCCCAGCTGGTTTATTTGGTAAAAACGTCAGGGAAAAGGTTTAGGAGGTGGCGCAGATATGAATATATTCAAACAAGCAAAGTTTTTCTGGACCTCAATCATTTTAGCCGTTATTTTTTCAGCAGTCATGCAATTTTTAATTGTCGGTGGAACATTAAATCAATTTTATGTGAATACGGTATTTTTTATTGGTATTAATATTATTCTTGCTGCCAGTCTTCATTTAATCATTGGAATTACCGGACAATTTTCGATTGGACATGCGGGCTTCCTTGCTGTTGGAGCCTATGCATCGGCAATCGTGACAATGAAATTAGGTCTGCCCTTCCCATTGGCATTACTTGCTGGTGGTGCGGCCGCAGCCTTAGCTGGATTAGTTATTGGGATTCCTACACTACGGCTAAAAGGAGACTATCTAGCGATTGCCACCTTGGGTTTTGGTGAGATTGTGAGAATTGTCTTTTTAAATATTGACTATGTCGGAGGGGCTAGCGGGATGACGGTCTCCCATTTAACGACATGGCCGTGGCTAATTGGTTGTGTCCTGTTAACAGTAATAGTCATTATCAACTTTACGAACTCGACACATGGAAGAGCCTGTATTTCGATTAGAGAAAATGAAATTGCTGCAGATGCGATGGGAATAAATACCACCTTTTATAAAGTAACAGCTTTTGTTATTGGTGCCTTTTTTGCCGGTATTGCTGGGGCCTTATATGCCCATAACTTTTATATTATCCAGCCAACCAACTTTGGATTTTTGAAATCATTTGATATTTTAATTTTAGTTGTCCTTGGCGGATTGGGAAGTATGTCTGGTGCTGTTATTGCCGCCATCCTGTTAACGATTATTTCAACCTTCCTTTCAAATTATCCAGAAGTTCGAATGGTTATTTATAGTCTTTTGTTAATTGTGATGATGCTTTTCAGACCACAAGGCTTGTTAGGAACAAAAGAAATCACCTCATTCTTTAAAGCTGGTAAATCTGCTAAAGGAGGAGTGAAAAATGATAGCGAAGACACAGTTGCTTAAAGTAAAAAATGTTGGGATCCGCTTTGGTGGGCTAAAGGCTGTTTCTGAAGTGAACCTGGAATTAAAGCAAGGGGAACTTGTCGGTTTAATTGGTCCAAATGGTGCCGGTAAGACAACATTTTTTAATCTATTAACGGGGGTATATGTTCCGACCGAAGGAAGTATCGAGTTAGATGGTGAAGTTTTAAATGGCTTAGCACCCTATCGAATTACAAAAAGGGGAATTAGCAGGACCTTTCAAAACATTCGATTGTTCAGTGA
>JAIMAD010000520.1 GCA_023512145.1 Bacillus sp. (in: firmicutes)
GTTGTCATCCTAGATATCGATGATTTTAAACAATACAATGATCTGTACGGACATATTCAAGGAGATCAGCTGCTACAGGAATTTGGTGCACTACTGAAAAACGAGACAGATGAAGCAAAGTTTATAGTTGCTCGTTATGGCGGCGAAGAGTTTGCCATCTTAATGCCAAATACAAATTGTCATAATGCTTTTTCGTTCATGAATGAATTGCGGAAGAAAGCAAATGATACCTACTATAAAGGGGTTGAACGTCTTCCCTCCGGCTGCTTGTCCTTTTCATCCGGAATTGCCGAATGTAATAAAGAAACCTACGGCATTTCTGAACTTCTTAACAAAGCTGATCAAGCCATGTATGCTGCGAAAAACCAAGGGAAAAATCTCGTTCAAATCTATAATAAGCATTCTGAGTATTCGGTCAAGCACTCGCTTTCACTTGAAAAAGAGTTGGAGGAAGCAGAATATCAATTAAAAATCTTTCTCTCAAAGGATGTTTATACTTATCGCCATAGTAAACGAGTTTACCAATATGCCGTTGATTTTTCACGAAGGCTTAACTTAAGTGTTCATGAACGTAAGACGCTGATTCTTGGAGCACTCATCCATGACATTGGAAAACTCGAAATCCCGCGGGAGATTTTAAATAAAAAGGGAAAACTCGAGCCTCATGAATGGGAAATGATGAAAAAGCACGTAACCTGGGGCAAAGAAATCATTTCAATCAATAAGAAATTAGAAGATTTGATTCCATTAGTCGAACTCCACCATGAACGTTATGATGGTAACGGCTATCCCTATGGATTAAAAGAAAAATCAATCCCAAAACTAGCACGAATTCTTTGCGTTATCGATTCCTTTGATGCAATGACAACGGAGCGGCCATATCAAAAAACAAAAACCTTCCAAGAAGCGATCGTTGAATTGCGTGACTGCTCTGGAAAACAATTTGATCCACAATTCATCGAACCGTTTATTTCTATGATCAAGCAGTTGTCTGACTCGAGTGAAGAACTAGAAAAAGTGCTTATTATAGGAAATAACGAAAAGTAAGGTTCTCATGCTTCTAAAAATACGAAACCGGCTGCCAATATAATTGGTAGCCGGTTTCGTATAATCCAAATAAAGAACAGCCTGGTTTCTTAGACCTAAAGGTGCGGAAGCAAAAAAACCGTCCCTTACTTCCCTTAACGCCCCATCCATCCTCCATCTACTGTAATAACTTCACCATTTATATAATTAGAGGCATTGGAAGCAAGAAAGATTACGGCTCCTACCATATCATCTGGATTCCCCCATCTTCCTGCTGGAATACGCTGTAGAATTTGTTCATTTCTCGTTTGATCCGCCATTAATCCTGTATTCATATTCTAGCTTTCTGCAAAAACGTAATCATCATTCACAGTATGAGAATAGTTAGCATTGAAAGCAAGGACGGTTCTTACTTCCAAACTACTAAAACCACTGCCAATGAAATTAGTAGCTTTAGTATTATCAAAATAATAAACGGCATTTGTCCCATATAGTTAATATAACCGAACAATCCTCAGCAACATTCGAGTAGTTTCGTCACTCCACTTATTAACTGAACGATTGATTAAATGTACCTAAAACCCGTTTGAAAAATGAACCTGAGCAATCTATTATGAAAAAAAATTGTCGAGGACATCGTTTTTGTTTTCGCTAATCATCTGCAATACTAGTGGAAAGGTTGAGTTATTTACACGCTTTGACCTATTACACCAAAAAGCATTATTAATTAATCGTTTACTTAATTTCGCTGTAAATCCCTTGATATAGCACTTCCACCACTTAATGCGGAGAAAAAGGTCGGGAATTAGGTGGAGATAGGAACCTGATTAATCGGGCAAACCGATTACTTCCCAACTATGTATTGAAATTCGTTTTGGTTGCTTGAACTGCATAGGAAGGAAGCAAAAGAACCGTCCCCTCGCTTCCCCCTCTCCTCTCCTATGTTTCTACAAATACCGACATAAATCGGGTTTTGCCAGTGGAAGTGGATACTTTCACCTGCACGGATCATCGTTATGAAACAAGCTTATTCAGGTGGTGACAGCACGCAATTCTGTCCTTCTAACCTTTCAATATATCAATTATTCCTAAGCTAAGAGGTTGAGTTAATAAGTATTTAATTTAATAAAACTGTGTTAACTTTGGTTTAGGGTATACACAAGTTTACCTAACCCAACTAGGAAGCATGAGAACCGTCCCCGTGCTTCGTGCTTCGGGATGTCAATTCGCCTATAATTTTTTCGACAAATTCCGCACTGTGCTAAACACGGAATCATATTCTCCACCTTCATATCGTGAGTAGGACGCTGACCCCAGAATCCGAGGAAAATAACAAATAACGGCGCTTCACTGTCATTTTCTAATTTATTGATGGCTTTAGTGATTGGCACAAGCTTCTTGTTTTGATTCTCTTATGCAACCAATTTCAACATATTTCGGGAAGTTACAGAGGAACTCTTTTCCACTTGTCGAAATATATTCCCAGTAAATTCTACTAAATTTTGTCTGTAAATGGTATTATTTAACTAGTAATTGTTAGTCAATCTGAAAAAGGCAAACCTATTGAAAAGTAGGGACGCAAAGTCGCAGGTCTAAGGTAAAACTATGATGGCTGGGCTGCCGGATTTGATTATTCAAAAGGGAGATATTCCATTTGAATTTTAAATCCATGTTATGTTTCTTTCGCAGACGACACAAGTACAATTATTACACTAGTAAATGTATTAGATGTGGTAAGAGCAGTAATTCTACTCAACATTGAGCCCAAGAGGCTCTTTTTTTGTGTTTTTGTGTTTTTTGTTTTGTTTTGTTTTTGGTTTTGTTTTTTTTTTTATAATGTCTTTGATTGAAACTGATTTTTCGTTTGCTTTGAATTTATGATAATTTGGGTAATTGCCTTGTTTTTTGTAATTTGTTTTTTAA
>JAIMAD010000051.1 GCA_023512145.1 Bacillus sp. (in: firmicutes)
AGACATAACAGACCTCCAAAAGTTGTCAAACTAGTCATCATTACAGGTTTTTTTAGTATTCGTATCCTTAAATTCCCCCTTAAAAAACCATACACAAAATGTCCTAGACATAAAAAATGTGGCAAACAACGATAACCAGGTCCAATACCATGACCAGTGGATATATATAATTAAGTCTGTTTTTTTTTCGATTATCAATTCAACAATTGTTAGCGTGGTACAAAATACAGCATAGTAACCTAATTTGAACAACTTACTACGCTTGTTTGGAAAAAATACGTTAAATAGACTACAGACTGCAGGATAAACAAAATATTCAAAGGTAAAACTTGCCCGGTTTACTTTACTAAACAGACGCACGGGATAAATAATTAAACCGAATTCGACAACGGTTAAACCTAATATCAAAGTAATCAATTGTTTGATTAGAAAAGCTACGACTGCCAATCGTCTCTTTACTCTAGGTATAAGAAACATAAGTCCAATTGTTAAGATCCATACTGATAGCAAAATTATTCTGTCTATGTTCATATTGTAGTCTCCCTATCTTCTTGAAACAAGGCTTTTTCAATAAAAAACCAGCGATAAATTATATTTGAAAGAGCAAAAATTATAAAATAATTCAACCAAGTCCAATACCAAGTAAAGCTATCAAACTTGATTAAATCGGTATATTTTTCGACCAATTCAACAAATAGAGCAATGCCAGAAACCCAAATGGATAAATAAAGTAATCGACCTATTTCCTGGCCTTTTTGATTGTAATGTATGTAAAATGCGTAGATTATCGGATAAAAAAAGGATGATGTTGTGAAAGGGATATCGGTAGCTTTTGGAAATTCACGAAAAGGAAAGGATATTAAGTTGAATTGCACTAAAATAAGGGAATTTAACCATGTAAGACATTGGCACGCTAAATAGGCAAAGATAAATCTTCTTCGACTGTTTTTGGGAATAAAGAGCACGAATGAAGTGATACCCACCACCCATATTAGGGTTAAAATTAGTACTTCTTTTGACATATTCAGCATCCCCTCTCACATATTAAATAGAACATTTTTTTAGTTTGCTCTAATTATTTATTTATTTATCCCTCAATAGACACAAAAAACATAATTAAACAACCTCTTATGTCCTTTACTCTATAGCTTTCTTTTTTAAAAAACTAAAAAGGATGCACTAGAAGTGCATCCTTGCAATCATATTAGGTTGGTAGGACTAATTAATCATAACGACTACTCCATTAGCTATTCATAGTCAGCGGGGTCAACAAAGGCGGTGTAGATCAAATAGACAATCATTGCTATCGCAGTCAACAGAAATCCCCAGCCAAGCGTAATTTGTTCAATGACTAAATAGTTATTACATAATTGCACTGGTGAACCAATATATAACCAACTCATCCCAATAAATATAAGCGTGAAACTGGTAATTAGGACGTTTTTCCCGATTGGCACTAGTTTATTCCAACTATCAGAAAGGGCGATTCCAGCTAAAAAGGGAATACTGAAAAATTTAAATAATTCTACATACCATATTGTTAATGCATCATCCATTGTTCTTGGCAGCATCCAATAAACCATGATGATCGAAAATAGAAGTATTCCTGGCACACCAGTTTGATTCCACTTTTCGAAAAAGGATGGGAAGCGAATTTGAAAAAAAGGGGCAATAAAAAATCCCGCAATAACCAATAAAGGCATTTGCATGTGCATATGCAGTATCATGATTGATTCTAAAAAGTTGGCAACTGGGGGCAGTGCTAAAATAATTAATAACAAGAATCCATATTTGGATTGTTTCATCAATTACTCCCCCTTTGTATCAAGAATACTAACAATCTTTGTTGCAGCTTCATCAATTTTTTTATAGTCTAAAATAGTAACAAGACTGCCCTTTTTATCAACTAAATAAAAGGCAGAATTATGGGCAAAACTTCCACTTCCATCTGGAATAACAATCACACCCAACGCCTTCAACAAAGAATCTAATTGAGCTTGATTGTTAATTCTGGCCATCCTCCACGTTTCCCCGTCACTGTTAAAATAATCTTTATATTTGTCTAATATTTCTGGAGTATCTCTGGTCGGATCGAAGCTTATGCTTAAAAAAACAATTTCCTTACCCATATATTTACTAGGTACCTGATTATAAACTTTTGACATGTTCATTTCTAATTGTGGGCAAACGGTTGTACAAGAAGTATAAATAAAGGTTATTAATACATACTTATCCTCAAACTCAGAAACAGGATATTTCCGCCCATTGCTATCCTCCAACACTACCTCAGGGAGCATTGGCCTATCTTCCATAAGTCGAGTTATGCGCGCGGTTTCTGCCGTAAATGCACTGAAACCATTCGTTCCTATATAGAACAATGCAAATCCAAATAATAAAACAAGAAAAACCGCGCTTGTATTATGCCTATTTTTGATCATAGTGATCACTTCCCAAATCTAATGTGTTTTTTACATTTTATTTTATAAAAAGAGATAGCCCTAAAATCTTGAGCTATCTCTTTCTTTATTGTATGTCTAGCGCAACCAGCTTAAGGGCTTCTGCTTTTCTTATAGTACCAGAATTTATATCAATTTACTTTTAGAATTGTCCAGCTTCAGGCGCCTTCCGCTTTTCTTATTACCATGTCCTGAATGGTGGTGATCCTGGTGGTGCATTAACGATATTGTCAACTAACGGAATAACATAGGCCATTCCTACAAGTAGGAGCATCAATACAATCCAAAGTCCCCAACGTTCAGTCCAATATGGAGTTTTCGTTGCATTGTCTTCTTCTTCAGCAATCGGAAATTCTGTCACTCCTTTTGGTGCAAAGAACATCATATTAAATACTGCGTACACTTGGAGAAGAACACCGATCATTAAAAGTGTTCCTCCAACTGCTAAGAACATCAAATATGGATCCCAGCTTAACGCTGTTAAATTATCCCCATATGTTGTATAAGATGTTCTTCGAGGTGCACCTAACAAACCAACCAAATGCATCGACCCGGACATAAATATCATACCTACGGTCCAAATAATCGTTTGGATAACGCCTAATCGGTTCATTGCCGGTGTCAATACACGTTTCGATATATACGGTACCAACCAATAACTAATTCCAAAGAATGTTAGAATGACGGATGTTCCGACTGTTAAATGGAAATGTCCGACAACCCACATGGTATTATGGACAACTTGGTTTAATTGATTCGTACTTTGCGCAATACCACCTGCTCCAGCTGGGATAAAGGCAATCATGGCAATCATTGGTGCTAGGAAACGAACATCACCCCATGGAAGTTTTTTATACCATCCGAGTAATCCTTTTCCACCTTTTTTTCTTGCTGTCCGTTCAAATACAGCAAACATGGCATATGCAGTCATTAGTGAAGGGAAACCAATTGCTAAACTCATAAATACATGCATATATTTTACTGCTGGTGAAATTCCAGGGTCAACAATTTGATGATGGAATCCACCAGTAATATTCATGATAACTAAACCAATAATTACAACACGAGTTAAGGTATCACTCCATCGTTTTCCACCGATAATTTTTGGCACAATTACATACCATGCAGAAACGGCTGTTAAATACCAAATATTTACTAAGGTATGTCCAAAGGCCCAAAATAGTGTACGGGCAACCATAACATTGATGGTCTCAACCCAGCCAAATGCCCAAGGAATAATCGTTAAAACTTCGATTGCTACAGGAACACTACCGAAAAACAATAGGACGAATACAGCAGTAGCAAAGAAAGCAAGAATCGGAAGATGCTCTCCTTTGTGATTCTTTCTCCAATGTGCGACATTGATAAATGCTCCAAAGGCACACATCCAAACACCTAAGACAATAAACACTAAACCAATATAATAGATTGGTGAAGCTGCCATTGGCGGATAAAAGGTATACAGAACCGAGGCATCATTCATAAGGATTGGGATAACGGCCATTACAAACCCAATGATCTTCATTCCAAAACCAATCCATGCCATCTTTCTTACTTTTGGAAGAAGCCCACCTAATGTATGTGAAAGGCCTGCATAAAAATAACCAATCGTAAAGAAAGCGGTTAAAACAAGCACCAATAAAAGACCATGTGCGGTTAGTACTTGATAATAATTTAACCAGGATGGTAATTCTAGAAGACCGGCACGGTTTAACCCCTGCAACAACCCTAATATCCCGCCCAGAAGTAATGCTGCAAATGCGACAAATATATATGATTTCGTTAAAATAGCGTCCTGTGGACTAATACCGAGCATTGTTTTTTCTTTTAGTGTTTTTGCTGTTGCTGTTTCCATTTTAGCTTCACCCCTTTATTTAACCGTTATTGTTGTACTCATTGCTTGGTGGCCAACGCCACAATACTCATTACATAACACTAAATAGACTCCGGGTTTATCAAATTTCTGTGAAATTTTTTGAATATGCCCTGGCATAACCATTGCATTTATATTCGTATTAGCAACTTGAAAACCGTGTGTAACATCTTTAGAAGTCAACGTGAAATGTACAGTAGATCCAGCAGGTACTTCAATAGTGCTTGGATTAAAGCTAAATACTTGTAACGTCATTACAACTTCATATTCCTTTTCCCCGATCTTTTCAACTCCTGGCTTATCAAATGGGGCAGTTTGATCAACTTTTTGTGGATCAATCTTTTCTTTATTACTTGGCGGAGTCAATCCAAAAGCGAATGCTTGATAACCAGTGATAAGCATAAATACCATGATCATCCCAAAACTTATCGTAAGCCATATTTTTTCTTCACGATGCATCTTCATATCTTTCCCCCCTATAATCTAGCCATATATATGCCGTATAATAAAATATACGCAGCAAAAATTACTACTCCAACCACTCCTACGGATATCCATGTTCCTACTAATGGTGACTCTTGCTCTTTCCCTGCTTTTTCTTTGTGGTTAACCTTATGTGATCCCATTAGAAATCAACCCCCTTATATTGTTCATACTTACATCATAGTTAAGAATCAATCTCATTGGTGTGAACTGCATCACACGAAACCGAATTTTCTTAAGTAGAAAATTAGTTTACTATTTTAATATGGAATAAAACTACAAGAATAGCAGGATAGTAGCACCCAACAGCATGGTTAACACTGCCAATGACTTGTTAATTACGATTATGTGTTAAATAGAAACAGAAGGCAAGTGGAATTCTATAATTAAAAGGGGGAATATGACAATTTAATGAACAAGTATAGAATGTGACAAAATACGAACCCAGTTCAACTATGCAGGGTGTCTGTTACCCTATATTCATTTCTGTAAAGATATGGTATTATTAGCTTATACACCTCCGAATTGCCTCATGGCTTTAGCCTGCATCATTCATTTTTGTGGTGTTTTTTTGTTTGCTATCAGAAAATAAGACTTTTACCTGTTTTTCGAGCAAACGGGGAAAAAAGATAAGAAGGGAATTAGTATGAAAAAAACAGCGATTATTTATTGTGAAGGAAATTTTGGAACAATGGATGGAAAGATAGCCAATGGCCTGGTACGAAACTCTAAAAAATACTCGATTGTCGGCGTCATTGACAGTACGAAAGTCAATTTAAATGCTGGTGAAGTTCTTGAAGGGAAAAAAAATAACATTCCCATTTATGAAAGCCTTGAACACATTGTTGCGACACTAAGCCCTTTACCTGATTTGTTCATTTATGGTATTGCTCCCGCCCAAGCCTTTTTAAAAAAAGATGAAAGGGATATCATATTGACAGCTATGAAAATGGGAATGGATATTATTAATCCCCTTCATGAATTTTTCACAGACGATGAAGAATTTACTAAGTATGCACTTCGGTTTGGCGTCACCCTCCACGACATTAGAAAACCACTTCCCAGCAAAGATTTACATATCTTCTCCGGACGTATTATTGACATTAAAACTCCAATTATTGCTGTCCTTGGAACCGATGGTGCCGTTGGTAAAAGAACAACCTCAGTCATTCTTGAAGCTGCCTTAGTGGCACGGGGGTATACGGTTTCATTTGTAGCAACAGGACAGACTGGGCTAATTCAAGGTGCAAAATACGGTGTTGCCATCGATGCGATGCCCTTACAATTTATGATTGGTGAAATCGAAAACGAAATCATGAAAGCTTACAACCAAGATAATCCTGATATTATCATCGTTGAAGGCCAGGGTGCTTTGAGTCATCCAGGTTATGTGAGTTCTTGTGGAATATTAAGAGGTTCAAGACCTGGTGCGGTCATTGTTCAACACCCACCTAAACGGGAGTTTTTAGGAGACTTCAGCTTTATGAAAATGCCCACTGTGAATAGTGAAATTGAGCTAATTGAGAAATTTGCAGATACCATGGTCATCGCTGTGACGATTAACCATGAAAATATGACAGAATTAGAAGTTGATAATGTAGTAGTCGAATATGAAGAAAAACTCAAGATTCCGACCACTGACGTTCTCTTACATGGCTGTGACAAGTTGATAACGAGCATTTTAGAAGCTTTCCCACAACTTGAGAAAAGAATCACTCCACTCGAAAGTGTCCTCATTAATTGATTGACCTAATGTCATCAAGGGTTGAAATTGATCTTATAAAACTGAAGAATAATGTGGAAGTCTTATTGCAAATGTATGCCTCAAAGAAGATAAGCATCATGGGGGTTACCAAAGCGATTTGTGGGATTCCTGAAATTGCTCAGGTTTTTGTTGATATGGGCATTCTAACTCTGGCTGACTCAAAAATAGCCAATCTGAAGAAAATGCGTGATGCCAAGATTAAAGCCAAATTTGTACTATTAAGAACCCCTGCTCTTACGGAGGTAGACCAAGTCATTAAATATGCTGATATCAGCATCAATACCGAGTTGGTGGTCATAAAAGGACTATCCTCTGCTGCGATAAGTTGCGGAAAGCAACATGAGATTATCTTAATGGTCGATATGGGCGATCTAAGGGAAGGTATTCTACCCACAAACTTAGAGGCTTTTATTCAAGAGGTGCTACTACTGGCAGGAATTAAGCTAGTTGGAATTGGTGCGAATTTCGCTTGTCTAGGCGGAGTACAGCCAACGGAAGAGAAGATGAAATCGTTCTCATTACTAGCGAACTATATTGAAGAGGTAATCAAGGGACCACTTGCCTATATCTCAGGAGGCAACTCCGCTAATTACAACTGGTTTAAGTCTTCTAAAAACATTGGTTCAATTAATAATTTACGCATTGGTGAATCAATCTTACTAGGGCGTGAAACACTTTATCGGACAAGAATTCCCGGGTTATTTACAGATGTATTTACGTTTGTTACTGAGGTCATTGAATCAAAGCTAAAAGCATCTTTCCCGGACGGAGAAACAGGTCAAAATGCCTTTGGAGCTTCTCCTCAGTTCCAGGATCGTGGGCAAATTAGAAGGGGCATCCTTGGTGTAGGACGTCAAGATGTATTAGTTACCGGACTAACACCCAGGATTGATATTGAGATTTTGGGTTCTAGCAGTGACCATATCGTCATCGATGCAAAAAGAACTGATCTAAAAGTTGGCGATGAAGTAGCCTTTGACTTAAATTATGGTGCACTTCTCTCTGCTATGACATCACCATATGTTGCTAAGAAATTCATTACACAAGGTTCGATATCGGGTATCAAACAAGGTGCCTGACATCAATTGGACTTGATAAAATAAAATAGAGGTTTAAAACAAAAAACGAAAGGCACATTCCAATTATTGGATGCGCCTTTTATTAAGTGTTTTCCTGCATTGAAGCAAGAAGTTTACCACTCACATTTGTTCTAGAAATCATTCATTAGAATAAGATCCGTTTTTCCCCATTAATGGCTTGGATTGGATCAATATTTTGGGTAAATTCAAGGGTGCCCATGTATTCTCCAAACTCATCCCGAATAGCAAAATAGCGAATATAAATATATTTATCCTTAAACTTGATATAGAAATCCTCGACGTCTTTCCTACCCGTTTTAAAATCTGCCAGCAGTTCCTCAACAACATGAACGCTTCTAGGTGGGTGACAGTTTTGGACGGTGCGGCCTATGACTGCTTTTGTTCGTGCAAAGATTCGTTCTTTTCCATGTGAGAAGTAGCGGACGACATCATCCTGGTCAATGAAAGTGATATCTACTGGCAAATGGTTTAAAAACAGTTCCAGTTGTTTTAAGGATAATATCCCTGTTTCCATTTTTATATATCCATCAGTAAAAGATTCCTCATCCAGTCCTTTCCGTTCAGGCTTCCATACTGAAGCCGGTCCCGTTAGACAAAAGCCGATTTCATCACTTTCACGTGCAATTTTTACCCATTCGTCTTCTGTTAGATTCTTCAAGGCCATTTGAAAGAGAATATTTTCTTCTTTATAAATCATTTCCCTAACTTCCTGAATGAGATAATTAACCACATCAATAACAGCTTGCTTGTCACCTTGATAATTGGTTAATTTCTGCTTGGCTTCCTTGATGGAATCACGAATATAATCATCAATTCGCCACATATTGGTAGTGGGGCCGAAAATACCGTATGTTTCTAAGTATGGGAAAATCAAATTCTCTTTTCGGCTGTAATGCTTATCAATATCAAGCAAAAGACTGACATCATCGATGAGCAAATACACGTTTTCAGCTGTATCTTCTATTGCGAACAGATCTAAGTGCACTTGGATTTTCAATGTTAACAGCTTATCAATTTCTTTGTTTTCAAGTTTAAATGTATGAACTGGATGTCCTGGCTGATCTTCCGGTTTTCCTTTTTGGTGCATCTCTGCTTCGATTGACCCTTTAAAGATTGCCGTGTGCTGTGCATATATACGTTTTAACTCATCCGCTGGGATACTGCCCTCTTCCACAAAATCATGTTGGAGTTTGGAAATTTCATCCACGGTAATCTTACCGATAAAGGCATCAAAATGTGCTTTTACCTCATCCACATTTCTACCATTATGTAGATCTGTAAAGATTTGTTTTAATATCGATTGACGGTCTGTATTTTGACTTGTCATTTGTTCACGGTTATTAATAATTTCACTCATATATGGATTCTCCTTTGTTATCGAATACTTTATTGATAATACTTCTCAATAATAAAATAACACGGAAAAACGATTTTGTTTGTGATTAACATCATTGGTTATGATTTAACCTCTAAAATGTGAAAACTTTACGAACTAAAAATTAATAGACAAAAAGGTCTACTAATTAAAGTAGACCTCAACTAATAAGATGTGAGTTCCCTGAAGAATTTTCTTTTTTTCATAGCTGAAACTTCCCAATCATTTCAAGTTCAAGATGATTAAATGGTGCGCCCCACTTCTGCTCCTTCCCAAATTGCTTCAAGTGCTTTTCGAGGTTTGCGAGCATCTCCGATCACATGGTATGGAATGTTCATTGCTTTTATTGTTTCTTCCATTTCATTATTTGGCATAGCACCCGCAGCAATTACTACGGAATTAATCCCTACTAAATCTATTTGTTTGCCTTCTTTTTCAATAAGGATGGAAAGATCTTTAATTTCTGTGCATAATGTATCTTTAAAAATTTGAATACCCTCTTTTTGGACATATTCCAAAGTGAAAGCTTTCCTTAAAAAGCCCATATCTTTTACGATATCATCCGCCATTTCAATCACGGTGACTTCCTTATGTTGTTCAGCTAACAATTCAGCCACTTCCAAACCTACTAAACCACCACCAATAATAGCTACTTTGCTGCCTGTAGATACCTCACCACTAAGGACATCATGGGCCAAGACAACATGATTTTTAAAAATACCGACAATATTTGGAATAACGGGAATAACACCTGTTGCCAACACGATTTCATCTGGATTAATTTCATTAATTATTTCTCTATTTACCAAAGTTTGCAACCGAATTTCAACCCCTGCTATTTTAGCCAATTCGCCCATTTGTAGTGCTGCTGCCATCATTTCTTGTTTTCTAGGTACAACCCCAGCTAAATAGAACTGACCACCAAGATGACTATCTTTTTCACATAGAATGACATCGTGGCCCCGTCTTTTCATGGTTGTTGCCGCTTCTAATCCACCAGGTCCACCACCGATAACAAGCACCCTTTTTTTCTTGTCAACAGGTTTAAATGCAAATTCACTTTCATTGCCACAAGCAGGGTTTCGTAAACAGCTTATCGGTAAGCCCATTGTAAAAATACGGTCCACACAGCCTTGGTTACAAGCAATACACTTTACGATTGAATCAAATTCATTACGGGCAGCTTTATTCACAAATTCTGGATCAGCAAGTTGTCCCCGCCCGATAGAAATGAAATCGGCCTTTCTTTCATCTAGTATCTTTTCAGCGAGAATCGGATCATTTATTCGGTCGACAGCAATAACGGGGATAGTAACAACTTCTTTTATTTTCATGGCGTTATCGACGTTAAAAGCGACAGGCAGATCAATTGGAGGGACTGTATATTGTAATGTTTGGTAAACACCAATTGAAACATGAACCGCATTAACACCGGCTGCTTCCATAACTATAGCAATTTCTTTGGCTTCCATAATTTTTATCCCTTTTGCTACCATTTCATCTGCGCTTACTCTAAAAATAATGGGATAATCCGGGCCTACTTTTTTCCTTATATTTAGAATGACTTCGACTGGAAATCTCATCCGATTTTTAAAATTTCCACCATACTCATCCTCTCGGTCATTTGAATAGCCACTCATAAATTGAGCAATTAAATATCCATGTGCCCCATGTAATTCAATAGCATCAAAGCCTGCCTTTTCAGCTCGTAAACTTGCATCTCCAAAAGCTTCGACAAGTTCGTGGATTTCAGTTTTCGTTAGTACATGTGGCATTTCTTGGCAAAGAGGACAAGGAATGCTTGAAGGAGAAACAATCGGCATTCCTGTAACCGAACTATTTGTTTGACGCCCAGCGTGCCAAAGTTGCAAACAAGCCTTTCCACCTGCTTCTTTGATGGCTGAAGCTAATCTAGTCATCCCAGGTAAAAATGCATCATTATATATTCCGAGAGTTCTCGAGCCTTTGCTTGTCGGATGAATGGAAGCGATTTCAATAATATTTAAACCACAACCACCTTTTGCCCTGGCAACATGGTAATCAATTAATTTTTGTGATACAAATCCACCTACATCAGGTAGACTCGTACCCATTGGTGGAAATATCACCCGATTTTTTAATTCCAACTTGCCAATTTTTCCTGGGCTTAGTAAGTTTCTTAGAATCATGTTGGTGTTCCTCCTCTTTTCTCAAATTTAATTAGATGGCCATTATTTGCTCACTATTTCACAAAGATGATTAAAAAAATACATAAATTTTTCTTGGGAAATTTTTCCCCACATACAAATTATAATAAAAAGTACGTGTTATTGACATGAACATCTAGTGAATTTTTAGAATTTTCTTTCCTTTCCTAATCTGAGATTACATCATGGAGATAATCAATTATTTGATTATAGCTTCAAGTTCCTATTATTTATAATTCTTCCTTATTGACAACAAATATTATTCATGATATATTTATCTCGAATTAAAGATATTTTAATTAAGAATAATTGTAATACATTTTACATTTTATATTTATCGACTAAAAAGGGAATACTTCCCAGCAATAAGAAAGCACAAATTGAAAATTAATTAGGAGGATTTAACATGAACGAATTAAAAGGTATGCACCATGTAACAGCAATTACAAGTAGTGCAGAAAAGAACTATGAATTTTTCACATATATTTTAGGTATGCGCTTAGTAAAAAAAACGGTTAACCAAGATGATATTCAAGCCTATCATCTATTTTTTGCAGATGACGCAGGCAGCGCGGGAACAGATATGACATTCTTCGATTTCCCTGGTATTTCCAAAGGTGTACATGGTACAAATGAGATTTCAAAAACTTCTTTCCGGGTTCCAAGTGATGCTTCATTGGATTATTGGGTCACTCGGTTTGATCGTTTGGCAGTTGAACACACTGGAATTAAAGAACAATTTGGTGTAAAAACACTGTCTTTTGTTGATTTTGACGACCAACAATACCAATTAATTTCAGATGAAAACAATAAAGGTGTTGCTGCCGGTAAGCCATGGCAAAAAGGACCGATTCCTTTAGAATTTGCTATTACGGGATTGGGACCAATTTTTGTTATGATTGCTGACTTTGATTATTTTAAAGAGATGATGGAAAAAGTTCTCATATTTAAAGAAATCGCTAAAGAAGGATCGTTCCATTTATTTGAAGTTGGTGAAGGTGGAAATGGTGCACAAGTTGTTGTTGAATATAATACAGTCCTTCCTCAAGCCAGACAGGGTTTTGGTACGGTGCACCATGCGGCCCTTCGTGTTGAAGACCGGTCAGTTTTAAATGAGTGGATAAAACGAATGGAAAGTTTCGGATTCCAAACGTCTGGCCATGTAAACCGCCATTTTTTCGAGTCATTGTACGTTAGAGTTGCCCCACAAATATTATTTGAGTTTGCCACAGATGGTCCAGGATTTATGGGTGATGAAACCTATGAAACACTTGGAGAAAAATTATCCCTACCTCCATTCTTAGAACCAAAACGTGAACAAATCGAAAAATTAGTTCGCCCAATTGATACTGTACGAAGCACAAAAGATTTCATTAAGGAATAATAGAGAATTCATTAACTATTTTCAACAAAATTGGAAGATAAATAATAAAGAGTGGATCCTTTTTTGGGGGTCCGCTCTTCTTTTCAGCTTTTCCGAAGATTTATTTGAAGTTTTTGCTAGTTCTCCCATAGCCTTGATTAGTTGATTAAACAAAGTAATAAATCCTTTTCAAATTAATGTACTTTAGATAAACACTGGTTAGATTCAGAAATCTCCAATTTTATCATTAACTAAAATTAATTTTGACAATTCTGTGAACAAAGTGAATAATATATATAAAAGGGGGTTACTTAAATGAAAATTAACTTGAAAATTTTAAATGCTGTGAAATATACAGGTGGTTCAGTTCTACTATTCGGAATCATTATTTTTTCGCTCGGTTTTTTTGTAAGCGATTCCAATACATTGACAAGCATCGGCATTGGAACGGTTGTTGGTGCTGTCTGTATCTTCCTTATGGGCGTATTCTTTGTAGCGACAGAAGAGATGATTGAAAAATCATATCGTGTAATTAAGACAGTACCAATCAAAACAAAAAAAAGAGCGCCATTGTAGACGCTCTTTAATCTCCATCCTTGGTTACATATCCCAGACCATCGTTAGTAATGTCCCGAATATAGTAACTAAAGCTATGAATAACCCGTAATAGATATTCGTATAGATTGCCCCTTTATCCTTCGTTTCACCTGCGTGCATAAACACTACGAGCTGAACACCTGCTTGGATGAATGCTGTTATTAGCAGAATAGTCATTCCTACTGCAAATGACATATCTAAGAAGTAAACAGCAAGAGCAACGGCAGTAAGGAGCAAGGAAAACACATACCCCATTACCTGTTTGATTGGGAATAATTCTTTCATGTTTACATCATTCCTTTCAGATAGACGAAGCTAAAGATGAAAATCCAAACGACGTCTAAGAAATGCCAGTAAAGCGAAAAAATGAAAGATTTATTAGCTGTTTCAGGAGTTAACCCACGTTTTTTAACCTGCAAGATGATGAACAATCCCCAGAATAAGCCAAATGTAACATGTGCACCATGTGTTCCTAAGGTTGTTAATAGAACCGCGGTAAAGGCACTCGTTTGAAGTCCTGCCCCAATGTGAACATAATGATTGAACTCGTAAATTTCAAATCCTAAAAATCCTGCACCTAGGAGAAGTGTGATCGAAAAGAATATCATCATTGCTTTCTTGTTGCCAATCCTCATGGCATGGATTCCTAGTCCTATGATAAAGCTGCTTGTTAATAGCAAGATAGTTTCAATTAATACAGGAGTGATTTCAAATATTTCTACTCCTGATGGACCGGAACCAGTTCGATTCACTAATGTAAAATAAACAGCAAACAACGATCCAAAGAGCATAATTTCGGCACCAAGGAAAATCCAAAATCCTAAGATATTTATCTGATTTTGTTCCGTACTATATTCAAGTGGAAGCGAGTGATCTATTTTCATTATTTAGCACCTCGCAATTTTGTTTCTGTTTCTTCAATTTCTTCCACTGAGATGTAATGACCGTGATCTTTCTCCAAGGAGCGGAGAGCCATACAAACAAAGATCCCGATTGTTGTCAAGATGACAGGTATCCACAACCCGAATACAAATGAAAATCCCCATCCGAAAAAGATACAACCCATGATAAACGGTACGCCACTGTTATTTGGCATATGAATTTTTTCATAGGCACCCGGGAATAATTCATGATCATGTTTTTTTGCATCCCATAATGCTTCAGAAGAATTTACTTGGGGTACAATTGCAAAGTTATATTCTGGTACTGGATTATGTGTAGCCCACTCTAGAGTACGTGCATCCCATGGATCTGAACCGATATCTCTTGAAGCGTATCGAATGCTGTAGTAGATGTTATAGACGATTAAAGCAAATCCTACTGCCATTCCAAGTGCCCCGATAAAGGAGAGCATATTCATCAATCCAAATCCCGTAGATTCAGAATATGTGTACGCCCGACGTGCTTGACCATCTAACCCTGAGAAAAACATCGGCATAAAAGCTAAAAGTGTGCTCAAAGAAATAACCCACGCTGCTATTTTCCCGATTTTTTCATTGAGCATGAAACCGAACATTTTTGGCCAATAGTAAGTGAGACCCGCAAGCATTGCGAAGACAACACCAGGGATAATAACCATATGGA
>JAIMAD010000521.1 GCA_023512145.1 Bacillus sp. (in: firmicutes)
CATCTGATTTTACTGGCGGGTGGTCAGGGGATTGGGCTAGATGGGGAAGGTGGCCGGATTTTATTAATCAACTAGTCACTTCTACATTGCCTCAATATGATAGCGAACCATTTCGAGTATCGGTTTCAAAGGGAGTAGAGCAAGCAACTGTCCATCTTGAATCTATCGCAAATCAATCCTTGCCAATTGAGGCGACCGTCCTCTCTGAGGATGGCAGCGAAGTAAAAACGAATGCTAAGCTCGTTGCTCCAGGAAAATATGAAGTAATGGTTCCGGAAAAGGAAGGGATGTATTTTTTAAGTATTAAGCAAGCGAATGAGCATGGGGAAATGATTTCGTATCAAACAGGGTTTGCTATTCCTTATTCAGATGAGTATTTACTAGAAGGGACAAATCTCGATTTGCTTAAAGAACTTGCCACTATTACAGATGGAAAGAAGCTAGATAAAGAAGCTGATGCATTTCGGCCGCTTCAACAAAGGGCGTACAACCAACAAGAAATTAGCATTATGTTAGTTTCCTTAGCTTTTATACTTTATTTTATCGAGATTGCGATCAGACGGTTTGGCTTTCCTGCCTCAAGAAAAAGCAAACAAGTATCAAAGGGGGAGAAATTGAATCAAACCGCCAATACCCAAAAAGGATATTCAACAATTTCATCCAATCAAAACAAGCTAGATACTGAAGAGCAAAAAGATAATCAAGTAATAAAGGAAAAAACAGTGAACAAAAAGAAGAAGATAAAAGAGAATCCAATAACTGAAGAAGAGAGAGCAGACAGGATGAAGAGGCTACTGGAGGCTAAAAAGCGTAGGAGCTAGTTGAATGAAAAGCTATACAAGTGATGAAAGGATATTTCCTTGACATGGACACTTCATATAGGTAAACTTACTTTGTAAAGGCTTTTCACTTAACAATGTAATTTAAGGGGGGCCAAAGGCATGCTTGAAAAAACGACACGAATAAATTATCTTTATGATTTTTACCATTCGTTATTAACACCAAAGCAACAAAGCTATATGTCTCTCTATTATTTAGATAATTACTCACTTGGTGAGATTGCCGAAGAGTATAAGGTAAGCCGCCAGGCCGTTTATGATAATATTAAACGGACAGAAGCAATGCTTGAGGAGTACGAGGGAAAGTTGTTATTAATTCAGATGTTTCAAGAGCGTAGCAAACTTTTAAGAAATGTGAAAGAATTACTCATTGAGGAAAACCCTTCAAAGCAGGCAATGTTAAAAGCTGTTGCTGAGCTTGAGAATTTAGATTAGGAGGCGGCATGAATGGCATTTGAGGGATTAGCCGACCGACTGCAGAACACAATTCAAAAAATCCGTGGAAAAGGAAAAGTTTCCGAAACGGATGTAAAAGAAATGATGCGCGAGGTGCGTCTTGCACTACTTGAAGCAGACGTGAACTTCAAAGTTGTTAAAGATTTGGTAAAAAAAATCGGTGAACGCGCCGTAGGGCAAGAAGTTCTGAAAAGCTTGTCACCAGGACAGCAGATCATTAAAATTGTTAATGAAGAATTGACAGCCTTAATGGGTGGTGAGCAAAGTAAGATTGCTGTGTCCACGCGACCGCCAACGGTAATTATGATGGTCGGTTTGCAGGGTGCTGGTAAAACAACAACAACAGGAAAGCTAGCCAATCTGCTTCGCAAGAAGCATAACCGCAAGCCACTGCTTGTTGCTGCTGATATTTACCGTCCAGCCGCTATTAAGCAGCTCCAAACATTAGGTAAACAATTAGACTTGCCCGTTTTCTCGCTTGGCGATCAAGTGAGTCCGTTGGAAATTGCCAAGCAAGCGGTTTTAGAAGCGAAGAATGAGCACCATGATTATGTCCTAATTGATACGGCGGGTCGTCTTCATGTAGATGAAGTGCTAATGGCAGAGTTGAAGGACATAAAAGAGTTAACCAAACCGGATGAAATCTTTCTTGTTGTTGATGCAATGACAGGACAAGATGCTGTTAATGTCGCCCAAAGCTTTAATGAGCAGCTCGGTTTAACAGGAGTTGTGTTGACAAAGCTCGATGGGGATACCAGAGGTGGGGCAGCACTGTCTATTCGTGCTGTAACACAAACACCGATTAAATTTGTCGGTCTTGGTGAGAAAATGGACGCAATAGAGCCGTTTCACCCAGAACGAATGGCATCAAGGATTCTAGGTATGGGTGATGTGCTGACACTAATTGAAAAAGCACAAGCAAATGTTGATGAAGAAAAAGCGAAAGAGTTAGAACAGAAAATGCGGACAGCTTCATTCACGCTCGAGGACTTTTTAGAACAGCTCGCCCAAGTTCGTAATCTCGGTCCACTTGATGAATTATTAAAGATGATGCCTGGTGCAAACAAAATCAAAGGTTTAAATAATATGACAGTTGATGAAAAGCAAATTGCACATGTTGAGGCAATCATCAGATCTATGACTAAGGATGAAAAAGCACGCCCAGAAATCCTGAATTCAAACCGAAAAAAACGAATTGCCAAGGGAAGTGGTCGTACAGTCCCAGAGGTGAACCGTTTATTAAAACAGTTTGAAGATATGAAAAAGATGATGAAGCAAATGACTGGAATGCAACAAAAAGGTAAGAAAAAGGGCGGATTTAAACTCCCTTTTAACCCTTTTTAACAATAAAATTTTTAACTGTAAAGAAAAAAGACTTTACAAACGATTTAAGAATTGATAATATACTATCTTGTGTGAAACTATTCGGAGGTGCATTTTTAAAATGGCAGTAAAAATTCGTTTAAAACGTATGGGAGCAAAAAAGACTCCTTTCTATCGTATTGTAGTTGCAGATTCTCGTTCACCACGTGATGGACGTTATATTGAAGTTGTTGGAACATACAATCCGGTTACAGAACCAGCTAAAGTTGATATTAACGAAGAATTAGTTCTTAAGTGGTTACAAGACGGTGCGAAACCATCTGA
>JAIMAD010000522.1 GCA_023512145.1 Bacillus sp. (in: firmicutes)
CTATTAATCTTCCTTTACAGGACTATTCATCTATAATACTATTCTCTCAATAAAAAAAATATATAAAAATCACATTTTAAATCGATATATTGCTTTGGTTAATTTATAAAACATGAATAACCCCTAGCAGCATCCCAGGTGTTGCACATACAATCTGGACACGTGGAATGTTTGTCACAGGTCATATTAAATTAAACAGCGTAATATCAGGCTCAGTCTTATTTGGACTGAGCCTTTATTGAATTTGATAATATCCATTTTTTAATTTTATCACGATAGAATCCAATCGACACAATCTACTAAACTTCGGGGCGTGCCAGGCACCTAAGAATTTGCCAGATCAATATTCCCCATCTGGCGTTTCAATCGCCTTTGTGCTATGTTTTCCAACGTCAATAGTAGCAAGTGGACAACCAAAACTCCTAGCGTAAATAGTTCGACAGCATATTCGATATAGTACCATGACAAGGTGGCGGTAATATCGTAGAGTGCATGCACTAAGACGGTCACCCACAGGTTTCGCGTCCATAAAAGGATAATGCCAAACAAAAATCCCATGTTGGCGAATGTTACAATTGCTCCAATTCTAATCTCCCAAGTCTGTTCCATACCTAACGTGTGGTCGATGCCAAAAAGGATTGAGGTGATAAACAGCGCAGCCATCACGAAAATATCTCTCGAGCCCTTCTCCCACCGACGCGCAAAGATCTTTTTAAAAACAACAAGCAGCAGAATCAGGTAGGCTAAGCGCCAAACCTCTTCCAAACCTGCAAGTGCATCTGTATATAAGTCATAACCAACACTATCTACTTTTTCAAAAAAGGAGACGATTGGTTCCATGACAGGGTCACCAACATCGACTACCTCATCACTTTGTATCGCGGTATAGTCTTGAACATACATATTATAATCAGTGCTAAAGTCCTCAAACATAGTGTTTGAATAAACATTGACCAGCATGCTTCCAAGAAAGAAAAGGAGAAAGGCACCTGTAAATTGAAGCATAAGCTGACGTGGGCGTTTCGGATGTTGTGGACCGAGTCGATGGAAAAGCTTCCAGCCGATAAATAGGGACGATACCATGACGGCATCATACAAGGTGCTCGCCATATAGCTGTACCTTGTTAGATAGAGAAGAACTTCCGCTCCTATTGTCACGATGAGTATCGCAATCAGCAACATTGTTGAAATCGGTTTCGTTAAATTTGTTGTCATAACGTCAATCCCTGCTGAATGAATTTTTGCGAGAAATTCTCTATTCCCCTTACCTTCCTAACAACGTAACTGCAAGTATCGCAAATCCATTTATTAAAAATAGGAAAAGGAAACAAGCAATTATCCACTTCCATTTTCTCGTCATGAATTTATCTCCTTTATTTCCAAGCCTAATAGTAATAATTTAACATATTGATAACCAAATATCACTATAATACTATTTTGCATTTTATCAATTCACCGAACTTCCGCAATGAGCCATAGCGATTATTTACAAAATTAATCTTCCATTTTATACTTATTTATATAAAAAATTACAGTTCGCAATATAAAAAAGAGGGGATTGACCAAATGAAACGTCTTGTTTCCATCATACTTTTGATTGTAGTGATTTTTGTTTTATCAGTTACAAACCCTGGACGCCCGAAATACATTGATTGGATTAATCAGCAAGCAATGGATAAATCCTCAAATCTATTTGAAAAGGGCATCCTTTCTCTTGCCGGGGAATCCATCTTCGATATGGGGACAACCCAGTCAGATTACCTTATTTTCACTGTCTATAGTACTGATTTATCCGAAGTAGGGATGGGCAAAGTCACCTCAATTGGCGTTTTCAACAAATTCATCCCATTACCAACCTCAAAAAAATAATATAAAAGGTCAGTCTTTTTGTGGACTGGCCTATTTTTTTAGGAGTAATTTAAACATGGTTCAATGTCCCTTCATCATTAACAAACCGCTTGAAATCGGGATCGTAATGATACTTCTTCGCAACAAAACGCTTGGTTTCTTCCCCGAGGCTACCCCAATTGATTTCTGGGTTTGAATGGATAATGCTGCACAGCCTAAGGACACGTTCCTTTGGAAAATAGGCCAGGAATTCCTGGATGAACTCCGAAAATTCGAGGATGTACAGCTTCATTCGTAAGATCGACCCAGCGACGGTTAGGAGCGAATCCAACCCAAAATCAATGATAATGGCATCACGATGATTGATAAAATAGGCAAGACATTTTTTTGTTATCAGCGATCGATTGATTTTTAAAACCTCGAGTGCATATTTCACAAAATACTTATCATATGATGAAGGTATAAGCTCTTCAAGTTCAAGCTCCATGTCACTTCTCAGAAACATTTTGTTAAGGACCATCACGCGTCGAACTTTTACTTGATCATTATGAATAAAGTCGCCAATTTCACGCAGCTTTTCATAGGCCGCAGCAAGTCTTTCCTCTAAGATATCTTCTTTGGCAAGCTTACTATCGAACTGGATTCCCGTTGCAATTTTTCTTAAATCGACCCGAAGCAACTTTTTCAGTTGGATAAAATACTCACTTTTAATAAAGAGGAATGTCAGGATAACATAACAAATCACAAAGATGACCCCGGCACTGATGGTATAGTACAACGCATTCACCGTGGGAGCGGCGGAAATTCCAATACAAACAAAAATTATTATCCACATCGATTCCGTAAATAAACGGTTTTTAAAAATAAATTTGACAAGTGCTTCGATGCCGATAAAAAACGACCCGCATGTCGGACAGTTATCATCCTTTAGGACAGAATAGCGGTTGCATTTTTTACACATCTTTAGCTTTTGAAAGTGATATTTCGTTCTCTTTTTCTTTGAAAATTGGACTGCCTGGTTACTCAATTGAAATCACCTTCGTTTAGCATGATGACTAATTCATCGTCAATGTCTTCGAAATCACCGCTAACT
>JAIMAD010000523.1 GCA_023512145.1 Bacillus sp. (in: firmicutes)
ATCTTAGATAGTTTTTATTTTTCACTATCATTATAGTGAAAACATCCTAATTATAATTAACGTTGATTAGAATGATAGGAAAGAACTTATTAAAGTGGAATAAAAGAATTTTTTTTAAAGTAGGTTTATATCCTTGTTTATTGTATTTTTCGTTGGGAAATAAGGAGAGTCAAGATACTATAAAAAAATTTATCGAAAAAACGACAACTCTTGTTACTAGTTATTCGTTCCAAATTTACTGTATAATTACAATTGAATAACCACAGACATAAGTTGGTCAAAAATTATTCAAAGAAAGTTCACAAAAAGGTCACGAAGTGTGATTTAATATACAGAGAAAGTGTTTTTTTAAATCGCTATTCTTTTTAATTTGTGCTTATCTGGGTTTTACTACCATGTAGAACATACATATGAATTATTCCTTTCACACAATAAAAAGGCACAAATAAAAATTAAGGATTGATTTAGCTTAAATAGTGAATAGTTGTAATTAAGGATTAGGAGGAGAGATATATGTCAAACTCTAAGGGTTTTGGAGAAGCGACCATCCAAAATGGTGCTAAAATCCTGAATTCTACTATAGAAAAAACTTTAACCTGGAAAGACTTTATGGCCCTTATAAAAATTGGAATCGTTAATTCTAATCTCATTACTACTTTTACGGGATTATGGCTTGCCCTCCATTTTTCAGGTCAAAGCTTTCTAAGTAATTTAGACATCGTCTTTTTCACAGTGGCAGGTTCTTCCCTCATTATTGCTGGATCATGTGCTATCAATAATTATGTTGATCGTGACATTGACCATTTAATGGAACGAACAAAAGAAAGACCTACGGTTACTGGGAAAGTAAGCCCGGTAAAAGTTCTTGCCTTTGGTATTTTCCTTATTGGGCTGGGAACACTGTTTTTATTCTTTACTACCGTAACAGCTGCTGTTATTGGACTGCTTGGCGTTTTTAGTTATGTTGGTTTGTATACACTCTGGTCCAAGCGAAAATTAGTGTCCAACACGATTATTGGGAGCATATCGGGGGCAGCCCCTCCGCTAATTGGCTGGGCGGCAGTCGATGCGAACCTTGATATCATGGCATGGTCATTGTTTGTACTGATGTTTGTTTGGCAACCTCCACATTTCTATGCTCTTGCAATGAGAAGAGTAAAAGAATATAGATCAGCTGGAATCCCGATGCTACCTGTTGTGAAGGGCTTTAAAATAACGAAGATTCACATCGTCCTTTGGGTGGCTGCACTATTGCCTATCCCATTCTTTCTTACCAAATTAGGAATCCCATTTCTAATTCTTGCTACCGTGTTAAATATCGGTTGGCTGGCATTAGGGATTTATGGATATAGGATCAAAGATGACATAAAGTGGGCAAAGCTAATGTTTGTTTACTCCTTGCAATATTTAACTATTATTTTTGTAGCGATGGTTTTAGTTACACTAATCTAGTTTTGCTTCAGATTCCTTTCTAGCGTGGAGGGGAGAAGAAACGCGCTTCTTGTTAAATTAATAGAATTACTCGGTAGTAGGATTCCTAAAGTTAGGAGCCCGTCCTAGTTATATTAATGGAGGAGACAGTCATTCTACATACATCTTTGACCAAAGATAATTATTTTAAATTCAATAGTGAAAGAGGGGTTTAATTAGCTATGAAAAGGCTTGCGAAATGGCGTTTTCTATCGTTGGTTGCGATTTTAGCGCTTGTACTCTCCGGATGTGGGAAACCGTTTCTTTCTACGTTAAAGCCTGCCGGTGAAGTTGCAGATATCCAATATGATTTAATGAAATTAAGCACATTTGTAATGATTGGAGTAATCCTTGTTGTAATGGTTATTTTTGTTTTTGTAATCATCCGTTTTAGAAGAAAGGATGAGAAAATTCCTAAGCAAGTAGAAGGTAGCCATAAGTTGGAAATGATTTGGACAATTATCCCGATTCTGCTACTGCTGATTATCGCAGTTCCGACTGTTGCAGCAACTTTTAAATTGGCAGATGTATCAATAATGGATAAGAAAGATTCAGATGCACTTGTAATAAATGTTCGATCACATTTATATTGGTGGGATTTTGAATATCCTGGTCAAAAAATTGTGACAAGTCAAGAATTAGTTGTTCCTACGGATGAAAAGGTTTATTTTAATCTGAAATCAATGGATGTTAAACATTCATTTTGGATTCCAGCTATTGGCGGAAAAATAGATACAAATACGGAAAATATTAATAAATTCTGGCTAGAGTTTGATGAGAAACGATCAAATGAAGCAGGTAATCTTTTCTATGGGAAGTGTGCTGAGCTTTGTGGACCATCACATGCATTGATGGACTTTAAAGTAAAAGCCATGAGTCGTGATAAATTCGATGATTGGGTTACAGCAATGCAGGACGTAAAGGAACCACAAAAAGCCCAAGATGGTGTGGCAGCGGAAGGTCAAGAAATTTTTAATCAAAGCTGTATTGGGTGTCATGCAGTAACACCTTCGAACAATATGCCAGAGGAAGCGCGTATCGCTCCAAACTTAACAAATTTTGGTGATAAGGCTCGTGTCGCTGGAATGTTGGATCATAATAAAGAAGAAGTGAAAAATTGGATTCGTAATCCAGAAACATATAAACCAGGTAACTTGATGACTGATAAATACCCGGAAATGTCTGAGGAACAGCTTGATGCATTAGCAGAATATTTGATGGGTTTAAAGGTTCAGGAATAAAAGGGGAATTGGTTGAAAGGGAGGTATATTTGTGAGTACCTATGCTCAAAAAAAAGGATTTGGTGTGACTTTATGGGACTTTTTAACAACTGTTGACCATAAAAAAATCGCCATCCTATATCTTGCTGCAGGTGGATTTTTCTTCTTAGTTGGCGGACTTGAAGCAGTAATTATCCGCATCCAGCTTGCAGTACCAAATAATGATTTTGTTAGTGCAGGAGTATATAAT
>JAIMAD010000524.1 GCA_023512145.1 Bacillus sp. (in: firmicutes)
AATATATCTTTATTTTAACAAAAAAACGCCCCGAAGGGCGTTTCTTCAAATAAATGTAAGTGTTTTGCAGTGCCCTCCTAAATAAGGCTGTTTTTATTGTTCTAATAGAAAAATAATTTTTTAATCGATAAATACATTTGGCTATGAAAGAATGGCTCTGTCACTTACAATTTGAGCACCACGTATTCTTTTAAACTCATTCAATAAACCTTCAATCGTTAGTTGTTTTTTATTTTCCTCGTTAACTTCTAGAATTACTTGACCCTTATCCATCATGATTAATCGGTTCCCTAGGTCAATGGCCTGCTGCATATTATGAGTGACCATTAATGTCGTTAGTTTATATTTGGCGACAATCTCCCTAGTTAGCTTTGTTATTAGCTCTGCCCTTGATGGATCAAGGGCAGCCGTATGTTCGTCAAGCAGCAAGATGGATGGCTCCGTAAAGGTGGCCATTAACAGCGATAGCGCTTGACGTTCCCCACCAGATAGTAAGCCAACCTTGGCATTAAGGCGGTTTTCCAAGCCCAGATGTAAGGATTCCAATACTTCTTGAAAATATTCTCGCCTCTTTTTGGTCACTCCTCGACGAAGTGTTCTCGTTTTGTTTCGTGAAAAGGCCATCGCGAGATTTTCTTCAATTGTCATACTTGGAGCTGTTCCGGCCATTGGATCTTGAAAGACACGGCCAATCATTTTTGAACGGTTAAACTCGGTCCTTGTGGTTACATTTTCCCCATCAATATGAACTTCACCGATATCTGGCATTAAGACTCCGGATATGATATTCATTAAGGTTGATTTCCCCGCACCGTTACTGCCTATGACTGTCACAAAATCTCCTGGCTTCAAGGTAAGACTAACATGGTCAAGGGCGATTTTTTCATCAGGTGTCGCTTCATTAAAAATCTTATGAATCTGATTTAATTGCAGCATGAAAATCACCCTTTCCCTGTTTATTAGTTGCTTTTATGCTAGATATTCTTTCTGATTTTCTTCGTGCTTTTCGTTTTTTCTCTTTGGAACCGTCAATGATTTTTGGAGTCGTCAGAGCAACAATAACAATAAGTGCAGTGATTAGTTTCATATCTCCTGGGTCTAAGAAATCGACTCGTAAGGCTAAAGTGACGACAATTCGGTATATAATCGCTCCCCCGATAACGGCAAGAGTCGTTCGTGCAATTGTTTTTGTACCAAAAAGAGCCTCACCAATAATAACTGATGCTAAGCCAATAACAATCATCCCAATTCCCATGCCAACATCAGCAAAACCACCTTGTTGGGCAATCAGTGCTCCTGAAAAAGCGACCAAGGCATTCGATAGCCCAAGTCCAAGAATAACAAGTAGGTTGGTATTGGCCGAGAGGCTGCGAATCATCCGTTTGTTGTCTCCTGTAGCTCTGACAGCTAGACCAATTTCGGTTTTCAAAAAGGAATCGGTTAGGAATTTAAGTACGAAGGTTACGATGATCATTAGAAGAAGAATTCCCCATGTGTCGGGCAAACTGTCACCAAGGCCAACCATAGCTAAGATACTATTAAAAAAGGAATCGATTCCTAATTTTTCAAAAAAGGCACTAATGTTTGTAAAAGCTGTATCTGTATTTAATAAAGGGATATTTGAACGTCCCATAATTCTTAAGTTAATTGAATAAAGGGCAATCATCATTAATATTCCAGCTAACAAATTATTCACTTTTCCAAAGGTGTGAAGAAGACCTGTCAAACAACCCGCAACAAAACCAGCAAATAAAGCCATAATTGTTGCTAAAAATGGATTAACGCCGCCTGCAATCATAACCGCTGAAATGGCAGCGCCAGTTACAAAACTCCCATCCACCGTTAAATCCGGGAAATCCAGAATACGAAAGGAAAGGTACACTCCCAGTGCCATAATCGCATAGATGATACCGGCTTCAAATGATCCAAATATGGCTGTAAACATGGTGATCATCCTTTCTTTACGTTTATTGTCCTAGTAAAAATCAAGGAGAAAACCCATGAAGCGTTTCCTCCTTGGAAACTATTATTTTTTATTCCTCTTCATAAAATTCGCCAAGATTTTTCCATTCGTCCTTTACCTTTAAACCTTGTGTTTCTGCTGCTTTTTTATTAATGATAAGCTTTAAGCTGCTCGGAAGTTCAACTGGAATTTCAGATGGCTTTTTCTTCCCAGTCAAAATATCAACTGCCATAAGACCCGATTGATAGCCAAGGTCAAAATAGTCAAAACCACTCGCTGCAACAGCTCCTTTTTTCATCGAGTCAAGTTCTCCAACAAAAAGCGGGATTTTTTTACTATTAGCGATAGAAATGACGGATTCAAGTGCTGTAACAACCGTATTATCAGTAGGAACATAAATTGCATCTACACGCCCAACAAGAGACTCTGCAGCCTGCTTCACTTCTGCTGTCGTGGATACAGAAACTTCTACTAGCTTAGCACCGTTCGCTTCCGCAATCTTTTTTACTTCTTCCACTTGGACAACTGAATTTTGTTCCCCAGAGTTATAGATGACACCAATTTTCTTTGCTTTCACTTCTTCTGTAATAAAATTGATCGTTTTCTTCGTTCCTTCAGGATGGTTATCAGTTGTTCCGGTAATGTTTTCTCCTGGTTTGTCAAATGCCTCAACAAATCCAGCTCCCACTGGGTCTGTCACCGAAGTAAAGATAATCGGAATATCCTTTGTTGCATTTAATGCCGCTGTCACGCTCGGGGTAGCATTTGCAAAAATCAAGTCTACTTTGTCCCCCACAAAATTCTTGGCAATTGTTTGAGTATTATTCATATCTGCTTGTGCATTTTGTTCGTCATATTCGACTTTGATGCCTTTGTCCTTTAATGCCTTTTTAAATCCCTCTGTCGCTGCATCTAGTGAAGGGTGCGGGGCAAACTGCGTAATACCAATTTTGTACTCCTTGTCAG
>JAIMAD010000525.1 GCA_023512145.1 Bacillus sp. (in: firmicutes)
GTCCGATAAAGTTAGAAACTAAATATTGTGCCACGGCAAAAGATATACCGGAAACTAGGATTGCAGGCAAAACTTCCATTGTTTTTTTCCAGCCAGCCATGATAAATACTAGATAGAAAGGAATAAATACTGATATAAACGGAAGTTGACGTCCAATCATTTTTGAGATTTCAATTGCTGGAATCCCAGTTGGACCTTCCAATGCAATAACAGGGATACCAATGGCCCCAAAGGCTAAAGGAGCTGTATTAGCAATCAAACAAAGACCTGCTGCATATAATGGATTGAAGCCTAATCCAACAAGTAAGGCAGCCGAAATCGCAACTGGTGCTCCAAAGCCTGCTGCACCCTCAAGGAATGCTCCAAACGAAAATGCTACCAATAATGCTTGTAGTCGACGGTCTTCTGTAATTGATACGACAGAACTACGAATTACATCAAATTGACCAGTTTTGACCGTTAGTTTATAAAGGAATACGGAGGTAATAATGATCCAGCCAATTGGCAGAATACCATATACAGCTCCTTGAGTTGCTGACATTAACGCCATTCCAGTCGGCATTCCGTACGCGAAAATAGCAACCATTAAAGCTACCAATAGTGTTGTTAAGCCCGCAATATGTCCCTTCATCCGTTTAATTGCCAAAGCCCAGAAAAAGTAAATAATTGGAATCAGTGCAACAATCGCAGAAAGTGCAAGATTATCCCCGACTGCGGTAAAATTTTGTGTAAATGTCATGCTTAATCCCCCCAGATTAGGTATCTATTGAATTTTTACTTTACTTTAAAAAAGAAATTTTCCCTCCATCCATAGTGTAATCGCTTTCAAAATGTAGATAAGTTATCTGATGACTAGATGTCTCTTGGTGTTAGAATGAATTATAGGGACAAGTTTAAAAAAACTCAATAGATTTTTTTAAACTTTCAATAAATTTTATTCTTGTAGAATTAATTTATTTTGAATTCAACCCCATAATTGTATAAAAAATCATATGAAATATATAGAAGTAGTTACACAATTTTCTGGAATATGTATAATAAAGATGCGTCCAATTGACGAAATGTTTGTAAGGGGCTGTAAGGATGAAATATAAAAAAATCAAGCCAAAAAAAATATATGAAGAAGTGGCTGAAGCCATTTATGAAGAAATTCGTTCTGGGCAATTAAAGCCTGGAGATAAACTTGACTCGGTCCAACAGTTAGCAGTAAATTTTCAGGTTGGCCGATCTGCCATTCGTGAGGCGCTAACTGCATTAAAGGCAATGGGACTTGTTGATATGAAGCAAGGAGAAGGGACGTTTGTACAAGAATTTGAAATAGACCAAATTACTTTTCCTTTATCAACGGCTATTTTGATGAATAAAGAGGATATTGCTGAATTAGTAGAGGTTCGTAAGATTATTGAATGTGGTACAGCCTCCGCCGCCGCGAAGAAACGAACAAGTCAACATCTTGAAGCTTTGGAAAGTGCCCTTGTAGAAATGAAGGGGGCACAAGGTGATGGGGAGCTAGGTGAGAAAGCAGATTTACAATTTCATTTAGCCCTTGCTGAAGCATCGCAAAACCAACTTTTGATGAATTTAATGAATCAAGTTTCTGGAATAATGGGTGCAACAATGAAAGAAACACGAAGAGTGTGGCTTTTTTCAAAAGAAACAACGGTAGATAGACTCTATGTTGAGCATTTGGCCATATATGAAGCGGTAAAAAACCAGAACGAAGAAGCTGCAAGGAACCTTATGCTCTTCCATCTTGAAAATGTTGACGCTATTCTACAAAAATATTTTCTACACACAAATCCAGCAAAATAGATTTTTATAGGACTGAAAATGCGGTTCCGCTTAGATAGTGGGAACCGCACTTTTTATTTGTATAAGAAGGAATGGTTGTTTTTTATATGAAAACCCTTTCACAGTTGAAGAATTTTGTAGTATTATGAATAGTATTATCATATTTACTGTTTTTTGTTCTAGTCATCAGATGACCAGTTCATCAGTTTATTGGGATGACCTGTAATAAACCATCGAAATTTAGAAAGGGAGAGAGACATGAAGGTTACTCTGTTTGCGACTTGTTTAGTAGATATGTTTCAAAGTAGTGTAGGAAAAGCGACTGTCGAGCTGTTAGAAAGGCTAGGTTGTGAGATTGATTTTCCAGAATCCCAAGTATGCTGCGGACAGCCATCCTATAACAGCGGTTATGTGAAAGAATCAAAGGATGCATTTAAACGGATGATAGATACATTTAGTGATTCGGAGTATGTTGTGTCCCCATCTGGTTCTTGTGCCTATATGTTTCATGAATATCCAGAAATTTTTAAGGGTGACCCTATCTGGGAACCGAAGGCTAAAAAGCTGGCAGAAAAGACTTTTGAACTCACGCAGTTTATTGTCGAAGTTTTAAAAATAGAAGATGTCGGTGCTAAATTCGAAGGAACAGTTACATATCACACTTCTTGTCACATGACAAGGTTGCTAGGCGTTGTTAAACCGCCCATGATTCTATTGAATAATGTAAAAGGTCTTAAGTTCACTGAATTACCAGGGAAAGAACAATGCTGTGGTTTTGGTGGAACTTTTTCAGTTAAAATGGCACAAATTTCCGAGCAAATGGTTGATGAAAAAGTACGCCACGTGGAAGAAACAGGGGCAGAGTACCTCATTGGTGCTGATGCAGGCTGCTTGATTAATATTGGCGGACGGATTGAAAGAACCGGAAAGCCAATTAAAGTGATGCATATTGCCGAGATTTTAAACAGCCGATGATCGTTTTTTTTCGTTTAATTTAACAAGGATGGAGGAATATTCATATGGCAATGAAAATTGGAGTCGATAAATTTAAAGAACGGATTGATAAAGGGATTCATGATGACTTTATGCGTGGTGCCGTTGCTGGAGCACAGGATGGTATGGG
>JAIMAD010000526.1 GCA_023512145.1 Bacillus sp. (in: firmicutes)
CACCTGCATCTTCTAAAACCCTCAAAAACTTTATTCCAACTTCTTCTCTTACCAGTGATTCCACATTCGATTCACTCGCAACAGCTTGATAGCGTAATTTTAACTCTTTTGCCCACTCTAAATGATAATCAGCCACCCTTACATTTTTACCAAGAAGGTAATCTGCCACATCTTCAAGCTCGGCTTTTAAGCGAGCCGGTAGGACGGCCAGTCCCATCACTTCAATTAAACCAATATTTTCCTTCTTAATATGATGCACATCTGCGTGCGGATGGAATATTCCTAATGGATGTTCCTCATTTGTCCGATTGTTACGGAGGACTAGATCTACCTCAAATAAGTCTCCACGTTTGCGGGCAATCGGTGTGATCGTATTGTGCGGGGTCTCACCCGTTTTTGCGACAATTTCAAGCCCTGTATCACTGTACTTTTTCCACGTCGTTAAAATATGTGCCGATGCTTCAACAACTGAGTTGATATGTTTCGAACGCAAACGAATCACGGACATTGGCCATTTTACAACGGAACACTCCACAAGTGGGTGCCTATTCAGTTCAAATGTCCAGTCAGATTCAGCCTTCGCCATCGCAAAATCGTAATGACCACCCTGGTAATGATCATGAGATAAGATCGAACCGCCAACAATCGGCAAGTCTGCATTAGAGCCAACAAAGTAATGAGGAAATTGCTCGACAAAGGCTAATAGCCTTTCGAACGTCATTGGACTTATTTTCATATCAGTATGTGTTTCTGACAACACGATACAATGTTCGTTGTAGTACACGTATGGAGAATACTGTAAATACCATGTTTTTTTTACTAAATTAACACGGATTAGGCGGTGATTGGAGCGAGCGGGATGACCAATTCTTCCCACATAGCCTTCATTTTCCACACAAAGCAGGCATTTCGGATAATCAGTTTTTATCACTGACCGCTCCAGTTCAATACTCCTTGGATCCTTTTCAGGCTTCGATAAGTTAATTGTAATATCTAATTCACCGTAAATAGTCGCGACCTTATACTCAATATTATTACGAATCCGTTTCATCTGGATGTAGTTGCTATTTTTACTTAACTCGTAAAAATACTCTGTCGCCGTTTGCGGATTCTGTTGATACTTTTCATAAAAAAGCTTATTGACAGATGAAGGGCGCGCGATAAAAAAGTTCATGATTTTACTTACAAACATTTCTTTTTCATCAAAGATGTTTTCGATAATTCCTTGATCGCAGGCATAATCGACAAGTAGGTCGAGTAAATCAGGAATTTCATGGGTAGGAGAACTGGTTGTTTCTACTTCTTTAAATTCAGCTAAATACAGAAGTGATAGGATTTGATTGCGAGCATATATTTCATCTTCCCGCTCCATTAATTGAGTGTCAATCGCTTGGTTGATTAATTGTTGCACTAGTTGAAAGATCACGTTTTCCACCTCTATTTTTGATAACCGTTAGGGTGTTGCTGATGCCAGTTCCAGGCATCTTTAATGATTTGATGGATAGATGTTCTTGTTGGATTCCACCCTAGAACAGTTCTGGCTTTTTCAGAGGAGGCAATTAATGTACTTGGATCCCCGTGACGTCGCTCACCCCATGTAACCGGGATATCTATTCCTGTTACCTCTTTAGCGGTCTCGATAATTTCTTTTACAGAGAACCCCTGACTACTGCCGAGATTGAGAATAGTACTCTCCCCGTCATTTTGTAAATATCTCAGCGCTAATACGTGGGCAGCAATCAAATCTTCGACATGAATGTAGTCACGAACGCAGGTACCATCCTCGGTATCATAATCATCTCCAAATATCGTAACGGCTGGTCTTTTTCCTAACGCCGCTTCCAAGACAACTGGAATAAGGTGCGTTTCTGGATTGTGGTCCTCGCCAATTTGTCCGTCACTTCTTGCCGAGGCAACGTTAAAATAACGAAGCGACACGTACTTTAGATCAAAGGCTTTTTCACACCAGACCATCATTTTTTCCATAGCAAGCTTTGTTTCACCATACGTGTTGGTTGGAATCGTCAGTGCCTCTTCTGTAATTGGCACAACTTTTTGTTCTCCATAAACAGCGGCTGTCGATGAAAAGACAATGTGCTTGACGCAGAATTCTTTCATCATTTCCAGGACGATTTGCGTTCCGTACACATTGTTATCAAAGTATTTTAACGGTTCAATCATTGATTCACCAACAAGTGAATTGGCGGCAAAATGCAAAATCGCCTCAATCTTTTCTTTTTCAAAAACTGATCTGATAAAGTCACGGTTCCGGATATCACCTTCATAAAAGTGCGCCTTGGGGTGAATCGCATCGCGGTGGCCTGTTTGCAAATTATCGATGACAACCACTTGAAAATCCTCGTCAATCAACTGGTAAACAGCGTGCGAACCAACATAACCTGCTCCACCTAATACAAGAATACTCATTTATATCACCTCATTCATTTGAATTTCCTTTGCCCCATCGCCAATGCTGGCCACATAGAAATCAGCCTGGTAGCCAATCTTGGCTAGATAGGCAGCACCCACATTTTCCATAAAGTTCTCCACCTCTTCGTTTTCGACAATAGCAATCGCACAGCCCCCGAATCCTGCTCCCGTCATCCTGGCCCCAAGGACTCCCGGCTGACTCCAGGCAGCTTCCACCAAACTATCAAGCTCTACTCCGGTAACCTCATAATCATCTCTTAATGATTGGTGTGATTGGTTCATCAAATGTCCAAACGCCTCTAAATTTCCAGCCTTAAGCTCCTCTAGCGCTTTCACCGTTCTGACATTTTCATAGACGGCATGTTTTGCCCGTTTTCGGACTACCTCGTTGGGAATTAAGAATTGATTTTCAGCAAACTCTTCTTCAGACAGCTGTCCAAGCGCTACGATTGGAAGTTTTTGCTGAAGTAGTGCCAATGCT
>JAIMAD010000527.1 GCA_023512145.1 Bacillus sp. (in: firmicutes)
TTATTCAGTGCTTGTTTCCATCCAATGATAAAATGAATAAATAAAAAGGAAAAATAGAAGGTAACCCATAAATGAATAAAGGTGTGTCCACTCTTCTGAATGGACAAACCAGCCAAATTGTTCGGCTGATTTTTCAAAAATAGGCATAAGCAGACTTAAAAAAAGGATGATGCCAATTTTCCCCCATTTGTTTACTTGGTTGATGATTTGTAAATAAACGAAAACCAAAATAGGTAACACAATTAGCGTAAATGCTATATTAATTGAAAAAATCTCCGGCCATGGCCTTAATGGGAACTGATACATTTGTTTCCCTACGAAATATAGGTCTAAATATGTTCCGAGCAAGGTAGCCAGAAACACAGCTAACAAAGTCGGTTTAATTCAAAATCGAGATTGCTTTTTTGGCAAGGGCTGCAAGCTCGAGTCGTTCAAGTGTTTTACAGTACTCATTTTTAATCTCCCCATCAATAGTTTCATTGTCTTCCGTTAAATAATCTAAAACTCCATAGTCATCAAACCAATCTCCTTTTTCTGCAACTATCTGACTGACATTTTTCCAAGCAGTTTCAAGGTTAGGACTGAAAATCTTTCTTCCCCCTTTTTTAAGCTTGCAGGATTTTAAACGTAGAGTATAAGCAAAACCAGGAATTCCTTCGTTGATATTATTAAAAACATCTGGCCAGTAATCCTTTCTTGAACCAGTATGCGTGTGGCTTTTCGCCCACTCGACCACCAGTTTTAACTGGTCCTTATTTTTAAAAAGGACAGTATATAACCTTTTCCCAAGTAATATCCGCTCTTTAAGCGATTCAAATTGGTGGAGAGTTTGCCCCATTAGCTCCTTTTTTCGATATGGAAAGAGAATATGGTTAAAAGAAAGCCAATCCTGGAAGATAAATTCGAATTTTTTTAGTACTTCTTTTTGATAAAGTGGATTTTGAATCATTCGCTTTTCGAGGTAACTTTGTTCATTAATAACCAAGGCGATGGTCAGAATATAACTGTTTTGATTCTTCCAAAAAAGGTTCCAGATCGTTTCCATGAAGGTAGAAATATTTACAAACGAAAACAGGTGAAACAATGGTCTATTTTGTTTCAAGCTTTCCTCGTACAGTAAAAATTGCGGATAAACATCTTGAAAAATCAGCCAATTGCCTCTTTCTAAAAAGTTGAAAAATAAACCTCTATCTTTCTTAGACATTAAGCGAGTTAAAAATTCCCCTTTTAAATCAGTCATGTTCCAACCGCCATTACGAGAGACCATATGTCCTAGAAATGCCCACTCGATTTCGGGACGATGAAGGTAAAAGTCAAGGTATGCCTTCGTTCTCGTGACATTGTTTATGTTATGTTCCTCCGTTTTTTTCCTAATTTGTTCTAAGAGTAACCGCTCACTCTTTAGTGGAGAGGCTGTCGCTGTAAGTTTCCTTTTCTTTTTTAAATCTTCAGCTATCCTTTCGAGTGCCGTTTTCTCTCGATTTCTTCTAAAAAAAATAACAGATTACCTCCCTTACGAATTCTCCTGCCCAGTCGGGAATATGTTTAGATAAGAATCTTTTTAGGGAGAGGAATGTGGAGTTAGGATGATTGATATGAGAAAAGGAATGGATTGGGTTATTGAAAGGCTTCGAAAAGATCAATCTCCCGATGGTTCATGGAACTATCCTTTCGAAACAGGCATTTCAACAGATGCTTATACGATTATTTTATTACGGACAATGGAATTAAATGATGAAGAATTAATTCAAGGACTTACAAAACGGATTTTAAGTAGGCAGGAGAAAAATGGAGCATGGAAGCTTTTTTATGATGAAGGGGATGGAAACCTGACTGCGACCGTGGAGGCCTATTATGCACTTCTTTACTCAGGTTATTTCAAACAGAATAACACGTATCTCCTTCGTGCGAAGAAATTTATTTTAGCAAAAGGAGGTTTAAAAGAGGTTAGTATGTTCACAAAGGTGATGCTGTCCTTAACAGGCCACTATGAATGGCCCAATTTTTCCCCGCTACCAATAGAAGTTATTCTTTTGCCACACTACTTTCCGATTAATTTCTATTCCTTTTCGGTTTTTGGTAGGGCAAATCTTACCCCAATCCTCCTTCTTGCTGACAAAAAATTCACTATCAAAACAGCAAAAAGCCCTGACCTTTCGGACTTACATTCACAGCGGAATGAGGAAGACAGATGGATAACATCAAACGAATATCGTTCCATGCACTCTTTTATCGAAGAGGGCATCAAGGATTTAATCGGACTACCAAGGCAACTCCATCAACTTGCTGTAGAGCGGGCCTTAAAGTACCTACTTGATCACATTGAACCTGATGGCACCTTATACAGTTATTTCAGCTCTACCTTTTTAATGATTTTTGCTTTACTTTCACATGGTTATAAAAAAACGGATCCTGTTGTTAGTGCTGCTGTAACTGGACTATTGTCAATGAAAACTGAAATAAGCGGATTCCCCCATATGCAATACACAACAGCAAATGTCTGGAATACCTCATTAATTGCCAATACCCTTCAGATAGCTGGAATAGTTCCTGAAGATCCAATGGTCGAGAAGGCCAACGGGTACTTGCTCGAACGTCAGCACCACTTGTTTGGAGATTGGATCATTCATAATTCCAAGAGTTTGCCTGGCGGTTGGGGTTTTTCTGATGTAAACACGATGAATCCCGATGTCGATGATACGTCCGCCTCACTAAGGTCAATATCAAGAATTGTTCCAACTGAGTTCCTTGCGTGGGAACGAGGTATTGGCTGGCTTTTATCGATGCAAAACAGAGATGGGGGCTGGGCTGCGTTTGAAAAAAACACAGATACATTGTTATTTGAATTTTTGCCCATTGAGAAAGGCGAGTTTTTACTTACCGATCCCTCTTGCGCGGACATTAC
>JAIMAD010000528.1 GCA_023512145.1 Bacillus sp. (in: firmicutes)
TGTAAATTTTCCTTAATTAACACATGGGACATCGCAAGTACAAGGGCAAGGTCGGTACCTGGACGAATAGCCAGCCATTCGGTTGCAAGGTTTCCTGTATTGTTCAATCGAGTATCAACAATAACAATTTTAGCGCCGTTGTCTTTTGCATCTACAAGTGATTGTACAGAGCTTGGTCGGATTGCATCTCCGTAACTTCTGCCGATAAACATGATATATTTTGAAGAGCTAATGTCTGCGCTTGTAGCTGTAACACCTAAGGTATGTAAAAATCCTGCATCACGAGAGTTAGAACATACTACATGGTGCGTATAGTAGTTCGGAGAACCGAGTGCGTTAATGAATCTTGGTGAGTAAAACTTACCCGTTGCTCTTGGATCCTCAGTCAGTGAAATAGCACGTGGTCCATGCTCGGCAATAATTTTATTCAATTTTTCAGCGATTTCTTTGTATGCCTGCTCCCATGAAATCGGTTCAAATTTACCTTCACCAACCTTTTTTAAAGGCTCTGTTAGACGTTCCGTTGCGTAGACGATGGTGGCATAACCATGACCTCTCGCACACAGTTTTCCTTTTGAATAAGGATGGTCAGGATGACCCGTTAATTTCCAAAGACGGCCGTTTTTCACATGACCAATGATTCCGCATTTACTTGAACAACCATTGCATGTGCTGCCTATTTCTTTAATTTCTGTTTTTTCACTTGCTTTCACATAAACATTCGACCATTCTTGGAAACTAGCTGTTCCGGCAGATACTAATACAGTTGTAGCTGCAGATGCTTTAATAAAGCCCCGCCGTGATATTTTTGACTCAAGCATAATTGCCATACCCTCCTTCATTTTTTTATATTTACTTATAGAGAAATTGAAAGATGTTCATTTTAAAAACGGTAATTTGATTTTAATGAATGGAGAATTTGCTGAAGAAGTCGGGTAACTTGAAGATAAAATTGATTTCCTGGCAAAGCCTCAAGTCTAGCAGCAAATTCATCCAGCCAGTCGAAATGATCCACCAGAAACTGACTGGTAAAAGCAGCTTCCGCATTTTCGATAAAATAGCCTAGTAGTTCGAGCAAGATAGCTAGGTGATCTGGTTTATTCTTGTACTCTTTCGGAATTTCTATATCAAACTCTTCTAGGATAAAACGAATATGAAGGGCAGAATCTCCAAGTAAATATCCCTTGCTTTTTGCAAATGGCAGGTTGCAAGTACGATCTGTTGTCCACTGTTTATAAATCGACTCGATAGGTACCGCAGTTCCTCCAATACTTTCGACATAAATTTCTTGCATTTGTTTTAATTCAATAGGCAAGTCCGTTATTTCTATTAAGCTATCAGGTATATGCAATCGAGTTGCATGCTCCTTAATCTCGTTTAGTAGCCGATTGCAGGTGATGTCTTCCCAAATATCTAAATCCGGGTATTTGTAAAGGTCTGCGAGGATATAAAAAATCCTAGAAATTCCCTGTTTCTGATCTATTTGTGTGTTCAATTTCCCACCTCTTTTATGAACCTTATTTTTATTTAATTCTATTTTCATTTTAAGTATAAGTACTTATACTTTGTGAAACAATATACAATCTGTGGCTTTTACTTTAAAACTCATAGGGGATATCCCCTATGAGTTTTTTTAATTTATATATAATTTATTGTTTGATATCGTTTAAAAACCTATTTGAGCATATGAGAACTATATAAAGTAGTTTATGTCTTCTTTTCAAGATATGGATAGTGTGTTACATAACTTTGGCAATATTGGTAACTTGGATTATTTATAAAGTTATTGAGTTAAACTAAAATGAGAATAATGTAAGAGGGTGACAATGGTGTCGCTATTAGGAAATTGGCTTGAGAGCCTTAGTTACGAAATTGCAGTCGCAGACAATTGCCTGAGAAAAATTAGTCCGTTCAGCACCTGCATAATATGTCAGGAAATATGCGAACAACAGGCGATTACTTATAAAAATGGCAGTTTAGAAATTAATGACAAAATTTGTAATGGTTGCAGCCGCTGTATTACTATTTGTCCCGTCTCTGCATTACAAGGACAATCTCCGCCGAGAAAGACCTTAAATGGCGTGTTAATTTTAGATGAAGGACCGTTACCGACCAACAATGAGCTGCTCTACTTATATAAAAGTGGCATTCAAAAAATTTTTTTACCTATGTCTGAAACAAAAGTAGAAGAAATCATTAAGGAAACAAATGCGCTATTGACTCAAATGAATATGGATCCCTTCGAGATAGGCCCAGTACCTGAACCAGTTATCCATGATTCACCAAAGCTTTCAAGACGAGAATTCTTCAGTAAACTATCATTAGAGAGCAAAAAGCTCGCATCCACTGTAACACCCGTCAAATGGCGATTTAACCAAGATAGATTCCATAAGACAGGGATGTTTGAGGGCTGGTCATTTTTTACGATTGAACTTGATAAAGAAACTTGTACTCTATGTGAAACCTGTTTCCGTTTATGTTCCTCAAATGTCTTTCATATTGAAGATGACCTGCTTAAAATCGATAGTGAAAAATGCACAGGCTGTTCACTCTGCTCAGATGTGTGCAAATATGGTGCTGTAAAGGTTGTCCCTGGAGTTAGTGAATCTGAGTTTGTAAATTACGCTATCGTTAAAAGCAAATGCACATCCTGCGGCAGCGATTTTCTTGGCTGGAAGAATACGGATTCCTGCACCATTTGTGAGAGTAGTAAAAAGACTAGTATTTTAAATTTTTTATAGGAGTTCTTTGCTTGTTCCCCTCGTACCCAGTAGTTCAATTATGTAAAAAAAAAGCCCCTCCATCTGCACAATTGACAGAAGGAAGGGTTTTTTTAGATCCAAGTGACGGTCATGACTCGGATTTTCATGGTTCACAACGAATGTTCCACCCGCACCTTTATCA
>JAIMAD010000529.1 GCA_023512145.1 Bacillus sp. (in: firmicutes)
GCAATATTTAGTGTCGTCAGAAGGAAAATGAAAAGTATTTCCGTTGTAGCCATCATATTAACTGTAACAGTTCCAATAATTAGTTTGATAAATAGTATGGGAAGAACAGCAGGAATGAATGAATTTGAACATTTAGTAAGTCAATTACAACAAGGTTCTATTTGGTCTATTTACACAATCGTAGGTTATTCGTTTTTAGTAGGATGGTGGATTTTGTTCCTACTCAAAAACAACACTAATAATCAAAACACAGTATTAAACTAACATTCTTAAATAGTACAATTCGACCTCTTATTTGAGGTCTTTTTTTAGTACTTCTCAACAATTCAACTGTAGTGTAATTAGATTTTTGACACGCTGAAATAAGCATTTGCTCTACTCGTTTATCAAATGCTATATTTTTCCCTAATTCAAGCCAACGAAACTAATAGAGGTAGTTACCCAAATAATGAGTACCGATACCTTGAAATCGCCCCATCCAACCTTTTAGGCAGATGGTGCATTTTGTCGTGGACAAGCATGGTTAATTTTCTAAATATCTATATAAAGTGGATTTGCTAATTCCTGTTTCGTTTTTTATTTCAGTGAGACTATAGTTTTTGCTTTGATACATAATAACAGCTCGTTGGACATTTTCGTCAGGTTTTCTCGGGCGACCAGTAGGCCTACCCCGCTATTACATAAAGTAATATAAATGTATTTTGCGAAATTATTTTTGCGAATTTACTAGTACTGTTCGGTTTCAAGACGCCGACGAGCCTGGAGACGTGCACAATACTCTTTGTTTTCCTCGATTACTTAAAATATAAACCGCAAAGTATTTCTTCTTCTTTTATCCTATCATTTAAATTAACAACCAAATTTTAACAATAATCAACAATTTTCCTATTGTGTTTTTTTATAGTTTTTGCTGGACTTGACCCAATTATCATTGAGTCACCTATTATTAGAGTTTATAATAATAGTTAGAAAGTTGAGGTGGTTGGTCTGAAGAAACTCATCGTCCTCTTACTAGGCGTTTTTGCATTTTTTTATCTTTCTCAAAAAGAAATACTTCCTTCTATTGAACAAATTGAAGGTTTTCTAAACCTAAATGATACCCAATTAGTGGAGAAGTCACCCAATGCCCTTGTAACTCCATCAGAACAGGAAACTAGTGAAGAAACAGCAAATGAACAAAAATCGTCTTCCATCCCAGTCACATCGAAATCAAAATATAAGGTTACTGAAATCCAAACCTATCAAGTAGCCGTTGAAAATGGGAATTTAGTAGTTTCAGGCAAACCAACTCCCTATGGTGAATACAATAAAGCGAATGGAGTGATATTATCTATTCAAGAACCACGTGCTGATAAGGAAACTACCATAGAGGTTCCTTTTAACAAAGGGAAAATAGATTATAAGTATCCCCTTAGCTATACAGTGGGGGAGGTAATTATTAATCTGGATGAATACTACGATGGAAAGGAAGACGATCCTAATAAGGTACTAGGCCATGCTCAGTATCTATTAACAGATGGCGACCCTTATTTACTACCAAGTTACATGATTCAAAGCAATGATCCGGCGCTAATGGCTCTTGCCCAAAACATAATTAATGGGAAACAAAATGATAGTGACAAATCAAATGCTATTTTTGCATGGGTGGCGAAGAATATCGCCTATAATGCTCCATTGGTAAATGCAGAAAATCCTCCGATGTATTCTGCCTTAGAAACCTTTAAAAACCGTATCGTCCTATGTTCAGGTTATGCTGATTTGAGTGCTGCCCTTCATCGTGCAGTCGGGATAGGTGCCAAAGTGGTCTATGGGGAAAATCATGCCTGGAATGAAATCATGCTAAATGGTGTTTGGCAGCAAGAAGACCCAACCTATGGTTCAGGATTTATCAACGCTGACACAAATAAGTTTGTTCACAAATATGAGCCTGCCTATTTCTCCAAAAGTGATAAAAATAAGGAAGGCGAATATCCATTTTAAAAACGAACTTCTCAGTTTCAAGCTGAGAAGTTTTTTTAAAAAAGATCCTTAGTGAAATTAATTTGTAAAAAAGCATTATGCATACCAATTATTATAAAGGCTGGCGGACTTAGTGAAATAGAAGGTGCGGAAATATATTTAATATGTAGGAGGAGAAAAGGATGCATGAAGAAGGGTACATAGAAGTAACCGGGGGAAGAGTTTGGTATCAACTTTTCAATAAAAATGCTGGTGGCACACCGGTTATCATTTTGCACGGTGGACCAGGATCATCTTGTTATTCGCTCCAAGGACTAAAGGCTCTTGGAGATGCTCGCCCCGTTATTTTTTACGATCAATTGGGTTGTGGAAAATCGGATCGTCCAACAGACAACTCACTGTGGCGTATTGAACGGTTTGTGGAGGAATTAGCCCAAGTCAGACAAGCATTAAAGCTAGATGCAGTACATATTCTTGGTCACTCCTGGGGGACGACACTTGCGGCAGCCTATTGTTTAACCAAACCGGTTGGTGTGAAGAGTGTTATTTTTTCAAGTTCATGTCTTAGTGCACCACTATGGGAACAAGATCAAAGACTGAATCTTGAAAAGCTACCAATTGAGATTCAAGAAACGATTATACGAAGTGAAGAAAAGGGCACGACTGATTCAAGCGAATATAAACAGGCAACCGAGGAATTTAATAAGCAATTTGTTTGCAGGTTGGATCCTTATCCAGAATTCTTAAAACAAGGTTCACATTATAAAAATCCTGAAATTTACATGTTGATGTGGGGTCCTTCTGAATTTACCGTAACGGGAAATCTGAAAGAATTCGACTGTACATCCGAGTTAAAGGAAATCACCTGTCCAACCCTTTATACATGCGGTCGTTTTGATGAGGCGACACCAGAAACCACCCAGTATTATAGC
>JAIMAD010000530.1 GCA_023512145.1 Bacillus sp. (in: firmicutes)
GGCTTTTCTCATGTGGCTTGGTGAGCAGATAACTGAAAAAGGAATTGGTAATGGTATCTCTTTAATAATATTTGCAGGAATTGTTGCAAGATTTCCGAATGCTATTTTTTATACATATAATCTTGTTAGAACAGGTGAGTTATCAATATTCTTTGTGTTAATTTTAATTGTTGTCATGGTTGGTGTAGTGGCAGGTATTATATTCATTGAGAGAGGTCAGAGAAGAATTCCTATTCAATATGCAAAACGTGTGGTCGCGGGACGTAATCCGGTAGGAGGACAATCGACTCACATGCCGTTGAAAGTTAATGCGGCTGGGGTTATTCCTGTCATCTTTGCGGTTTCATTTCTCGTAACACCAAGAACGATTGCATCTTTCTTACCCACTAGTGATGTTACACTTTGGATTACGAAAGTCTTTGATTATTCTCATCCAATCGGGATGACCATCTATGCAGCGTTAATTATCGCGTTTACTTATTTCTATGCTTTTATCCAAGTTAATCCTGAACAAGCTGCGGAAAACTTGCAAAAGCAGAGCGGCTATATACCTGGAATACGTCCAGGGAAGAGTACTCATGAATACTTAACACGCGTTTTATACCGGTTAACTTTTGTAGGAGCTATTTTCTTAACTGTCATTGCCGTACTACCGATGCTATTCATTAAGTTTGCCAATCTGCCGCAATCGGCGCAAATTGGTGGAACTAGCTTGCTAATTGTTGTTGGTGTTGCACTTGATACAATGAAACAGCTTGAAGCTCAATTAGTTAAACGTCATTACAAAGGTTTTATAAAATAAAAGGTTTTGGGGACCAATAGGCCCCTAAAACCCATTAATAGCACGAGGGGGAACACGTGTGAATTTAGTATTAATGGGGCTACCGGGTGCTGGTAAAGGTACTCAAGCTGAAAGAGTCGTCGAACAATACGGCATCCCTCATATCTCTACTGGAGATATGTTCCGTGCAGCGATGAAAGAAGGCACAGAACTTGGTTTAAAAGCGAAATCATTCATGGATAAGGGCGAGCTTGTTCCAGACCAAGTAACAATTGGCATTGTTCATGAACGGTTAAGTAAAGAAGACTGTCAGAAGGGTTTCCTTTTGGATGGTTTTCCTAGAACTGTCCCACAAGCAGAAGCGTTAGAAAATCTATTAGTTGATTTAAATAAAAAAATTGACTATTGTATAAATATCAATGTTGATAAAAGTATATTAATGGATCGTTTGACTGGGCGTCGTATTTGTAAAGAATGTGGATCCACGTATCATTTGGTTTTTAATCCTCCGACAAATGAGGGTTTATGCGACCGCTGTGGCGGTGAGCTATATCAAAGAGCAGATGATAATGCGGAAACGGTTCAAAATCGTTTAGACGTTAACATCAAACAATCACAACCATTATTAGCATTTTATGAGGCAAAGGGTTATTTACGTACGATTGACGGTCAGCAGGATATTCATATTGTATTCGGTACGATCGAGCAATTACTTAGGGGCTTACAATGATCATTTGTAAAACCCTTGATGAAATTGATATCATGCGTAAAGCTGGGCGAATTGTAGCCCTTACCCACCAAGAGTTACAAAAGTATGTAGCTCCGGGAATAACTACATTAGAATTGAACAGAAGAGCTGAAGAATTTATTCTCTCTCTAGATGCAATTCCGTCGTTTAAAGGTTATAATGGTTTCCGCGGCAGCATTTGTACAAGTGTGAACGAAGTACTTGTTCACGGAATTCCAGGTGGTCGTGTACTTAATGAAGGCGATATAATTAGTATCGATATCGGAGCTAAGTATAAAGGTTACCATGGTGATTCTGCTTGGACCTATGCTGTTGGAAAGATTGATGAAAGATCCCAACGTTTACTAGATGTGACAGAGGAATCACTTTATCAAGGCTTAAAGGAAGCAAAACCTGGTGCTCAACTCTCGAACATCTCCCATGCGATTCAAACGTATGTGGAAGCAAACGGCCTTTCTATTGTACGCGAGTATGTAGGACACGGAGTAGGGCAAGACTTACATGAGGACCCTGAAATACCTCATTTTGGACTGCCAAACAAAGGCCCTTATCTATTGCCTGGAATGGTACTTGCAATTGAACCGATGGTAAATGCCGGAAGCCGATATGTAAGAACTTTGGCTGACAATTGGACAGTTGAAACTGTTGACGGTAAGTGGTGTGCGCATTTCGAGCATACGATTGCAATCACTGAAACGGGATTTGAAATTTTAACCAAATGTTAAATTTGGCTAATTTCATTGTTTGCTACCGATTCTAATCCGAAATTGTTGAAATTTTGAACAATTACTAGCGGACAGAATGTTGCTCATATGTTAAGATTGTAAGGTTGTAAGTCGTTGTACGAACGTATTGCTTCGCTTTACACTACTATGTTTGAATGAACGCTATCTGAAAAAGAGAAGGGAGACGAGATCGATGGCCAAAGACGATGTTATTGAAATAGAGGGCAAAGTGACTGAAACTTTGCCAAATGCCATGTTTAAAGTAGAATTAGAAAATGGTCATAGCGTGCTAGCTCATGTTTCTGGTAAAATTCGAATGCACTTCATTCGAATCCTTCCGGGTGACAAGGTCACTGTTGAGCTTTCTCCATATGACTTAACACGCGGAAGAATTACTTACCGCTTTAAATAACCGCTTGCACTCCGTACCACTAAGGAGGTTAGGATAATGAAAGTTAGACCATCTGTTAAACCGATCTGCGAAAAATGTAAAGTTATCCGTAGACGCGGAAAAGTTATGGTTATCTGTGAAAACCCTAAACATAAACAAAAACAAGGTTAACATTGAAGGAGGTGCGCTCATTTATGGCACGTATTGCTGGTGTAGATATTC
>JAIMAD010000052.1 GCA_023512145.1 Bacillus sp. (in: firmicutes)
GGTTAACCACTGACGTGTTGAACAGCCTTCGCCTCAATGTCCTTTCGATAAAAGACACCCTCAGACGTTAACTTTTCCAGCTCACGATACACTTTTTCCTGTGCTTTCATAAGATTAGCAGCCTTTGCACCAACGAGTAGTACTCTGCCGCCTTTAGAGACAAACTCTGCTGATTCATTTTTGGCTGTTCCTGCATGAAAGGTGTAAAGGTCAGGATTGAAATCGGCTAATCCTGTTAACACAGCACCCGTTTCATAAACGTCAGGATATCCTTTTGCAGCCACAACCACCCCGATCATCGCTTGTTCATCCCATACCAACTCAGGCACTTTTCCATCGAGCACATCTATTATCACTTGAACGAGATCCGAGGATAATCTTGGTAAAATCACCTGTGTTTCTGGGTCGCCCAGTCGGGCATTAAACTCGATAACCTTTGGGCCATCAGCAGTTTTAATCAGACCGGCATATAAGACACCGCAAAAGCTTCGGCCTTCTTGCACCATTGCTCGTGCTGCTGGGATGAGGACTGTATCGATTGCCGTTTGAACGGTTTGGGTCCCAATCTGTGGGACAGGTGAATAGGCACCCATTCCGCCTGTATTTGGACCTTTGTCACCATCAAAGGCCCGCTTATGATCCTGAGCAATTTCTAGGGGAACAACCACTTCTCCGTTCACAAAAGCCATTAACGAAAATTCCTCACCACTTAAAAATTCTTCAATGACAACACGGGAAGAGGCTGCACCAAATTTTGCTTCAATTAACATTTCCTCAATGCTTTTGAGTGCTTCCTCTTTCGTCATGGCCACGGTGACACCTTTTCCGGCTGCTAGTCCGTCCGCTTTAATGACAATTGGAGCACCTTTTTCTTCTATATAAAGTCGTGCATCTTCGAAATTAGTAAAAACCTGATAATCTGCACTTGGAATCTGGTATTTTTTCATTAGATCCTTAGCAAAGGATTTGCTACATTCAATCTCGGCTGCATCTTTACGAGGTCCGAATACACGCAGGCCAGCGCCTTCAAATTTATCAGCAAGTCCTTCAAGCAGTGGGACTTCCGGTCCGATAATCGTTAAACCCACTCCCTGTTCTTTTGCAAACTGGATAAGTTGTTCATGGTCTGATTCCTTAATGGCTACAAGCTCCGCCACATCGGTGATCCCGTCATTCCCAGGGGCTACAAAAACTTTTTCAACAAGTGAGCTTTCACTTACCTTTCGGCAGATTGCATGCTCTCTCCCGCCACGACCGATAATCAATACCTTCATTCAAAAGCCCCCATCCATTAATGTTTAAAATGTCTTATTCCTGTAAACACCATCGCAATTCCATAGGCATCAGCCTTCTTAATTGAGTCCGCATCACGCACGGAACCGCCTGGCTGAATAATGGCGGTAATCCCCGCTTTTGCCGCTACTTCGACAGTGTCATCCATTGGGAAAAAGGCATCGGAAGCGAGCGCTGCGCCTTGGGCTTTTTCACCCGCTTGTTTCAGGGCTATTTCTGCGGCACCAACCCTGTTCATCTGTCCTGCACCAATACCAATAGTCATATCCTCAGTCGTAACAACAATTGCATTCGACTTTACTTGTTTAACCACTTTCCAGCCAAGCTTTAATGCTTCCCACTCAGCCACTGTTGGCTGTCTTTTTGTAGGAATTGTGATGGTCGCCTCTTCTAGGCTGAAGCGGTCTTGGTCTTGAACAAGCAGCCCTCCTTCAATCGTTGACATTTTCATTTCAGTCTTTTTCGCTTTAGCGAACGGTATCAAAAGGAGGCGTAAATTCTTTTTGGCTGTTAAAATCGTTACCGCTTCTGCCGTGAAGGATGGCGCAATAATGATTTCCAAAAAAATCTCATGGAGCTTGATAGCTGTTATTTCATCGACTTCACGGTTAAAAGCAATAATTCCGCCGAAGATTGAAACTGGATCCGCAGCAAACGCCTTGGTGAACGCATCATAGCTTGTTTTTCCAATCCCGACACCACATGGGTTCATATGCTTTACCGCGACTGCAGCCGGTTCAAGAAACTCTTTAACAATTTGTAAGGCAGCATCCGCATCATTTATGTTGTTGTAGGACAGCTCTTTGCCATGAATCTGTATGGCGTTGGCAATCGAAGATAACGAACCAAGTGGTTTTTTATAAAAGGCTGCCTGTTGATGTGGATTTTCTCCGTATCGAAGCGCCTGCTTTAATTCATATGTAACGGTTAATTTTTCAGGCGTTTCTTCCTGGACTAACTCTGTCATATACTCCGCTATTATGGCATCATAGGCAGCGGTGTGGCGAAATACCTTAGCAGCAAGCTTTCTTCTCGTTTCAAGCTTTGTCACCCCAGTAGATTTTAATTCTTCGAGCACCAATTCATAATCTGTGGGATCGACAACAACCGTCACATATTGATGGTTTTTAGCGGAGGCCCTGAGCATGGATGGTCCACCAATATCAATATTTTCAATCGCCTCAGTGACGGTCACATTTGGCTTTTCAACTGTTTGTTGGAATGGATATAGATTGACACAAACGAGTTGGATGGGCTCAATCCCATGCTCGTCCAGCTGTGTTTGATGCTGGACATCATCGTGTTTCGCCAGTAATCCACCATGAATAAACGGATTTAACGTTTTGACACGTCCCTCCAAAATTTCAGGGAATCCCGTTACCTCACTAACTCCAAGGACTGGTATTCCTTGGTCATGAAGTGCCTTTTTCGTTCCACCTGTGGAGACAATTTCAAAGCCCAAGTTGACTAGTTCTCTTACAAACTCAGCAATTCCTTGTTTATCAGAAACACTAATAAGTGCTCGTTTCTTTATCATTGATATCCCCTCCTTGTGTTAGTAGCGTTTTCAAAATTGCGGGATAAAGCTTGTGTTCGATCGACTGGATTTTAGCTTGCAAACCTTCTCTCGTCTCAAACTCATCCAAGCGGACTCGCTCTTGGGCAATGATTGGTCCTGGATCCATTCCCTCATCAACAAAATGAACGGTCACACCACTCCATTTCGCTTTTTGGGCCAATGCTTGTCCAATCGCATCTTTACCAGGAAACAGAGGAAGTAGTGATGGGTGTATATTTACTATACGTTCTTTGAATGCTGTTAACAGTGTTGGTCCAATTAGTCGCATGTAACCTGCCAGCACGACAAAATCAACGTCCCGCTCCTGAAGCAGCAAAGAGATTTTTTTTTCATACTCTTCCTTACTGCGATAGTCCTTTGCTTTAAACACAAACGTAGGGATTCCTGCCGCCTTAGCCCTATCGATTACAAAGGCACCGGGCTGATCACAAATGAGTAGAGAAACTGTTGCATCAAGCTTCCCAACTTGAACCGCATCGATGATAGCTTGAAAATTACTGCCGCTTCCTGATGCAAACACAGCGATATTTCTCATTATATTTTATCACCACTGTTAATAATAATGCCTTCCTTTTCTGTTACAACGCCAATTACAGCGGCCCTTTCACCACATTGTTCAAAATGGTTAACCACATCTTTGGCAGCGTCCTGTTCGACTGCTATCACCATGCCAATTCCCATGTTAAAAATAGTATACATCTCTTGCTGCTCAATTTCTCCAAGCGAAGATATCAGCGAAAATATGGGAGGAATGGTCCAGTTTTCGTCCAGTACTGCTCCTAGTCCATCAGGAAGCATGCGCGGGATATTTTCGATAAAACCGCCACCGGTGATATGTGCCATCCCTTTAAGATTATATTTTTTCAATGCAGACAAAATTGGTAACACATAAATCTTTGTAGGTTTGAGCAATTCTTCACCTAACGTGGAGCCGAGAACCTCGACATATTCCGTTAATGACCACGTTTCAAAGACCTTCCGAACGAGTGAGTAGCCATTACTATGGATTCCACTGGATGCCAAGCCAATTAAGACATCGCCAGCTTTAATCGTTTCGCCCGTTATTAATGCCGATTTTTCACAGGCACCAACCGTAAATCCGGCAAGATCGTACTCATTTTCACTATACAAACCAGGCATTTCCGCTGTTTCACCGCCAATCAGCGCACAGCCCGCCTGCACACATCCGTCCGCAATCCCTTTAATGATGGCCTCAATTTTTTCAGGACTAGCTTTACCACAGGCAATATAATCTAAGAAGTAAAGCGGTTCTGCCCCTTGGACTATAATATCATTAACACACATCGCCACCGCATCAATGCCAATTGTATCGTGTCGATCCATCATGAAGGCAATCATCAGTTTTGTGCCGACTCCATCGGTTCCTGACACCAAGACCGGCTCTTTTAACTGGAGCGCAGATAAGTCAAACATACCGCCAAATCCGCCCAAACTACCGATAACACCGGCCCTACTTGTCTTTTGAACATGCTTTTTCATGCGTTCCACTGCTTCATAGCCCGCTTCGATATTGACGCCTGCTTGCTTATAGGCATTTACCATGACAATCGCTCCTTTCTACCTTTGATAATAATATTGAAGTGTATCAGGATAAATTTCTGTTGGGTAATTGCCGGTAAAACAGCCGAGACAATAGCCGTTTGATCCATCTGCTTCACTTTGGCCAAAGGCTTTCATCATGCCATCGACACTTAAAAACGTTAAACTATCAGCGCCAATCAATACACGAATTTCCTCCACCGATTTGTCAGCGGCAATCAATTCTCCCTTGCTGGATGTATCAATTCCATAAAAGCATGGATTTTTAATCGGCGGAGAGCTAATCACAACATGTACCTCTGTCGCTCCTGCTTCTTTAAGCATTGACACAATTCTTCTTGACGTCGTCCCACGAACGATTGAATCATCGACCATGATTACCCGTTTGCCTTCCACCACGCCGCGAACGGGCGAAAGCTTCATTTTTACGCCTTGCTCACGTAAAGCTTGCGAGGGCTGGATAAAGGTCCTTCCCACATAGCGGTTTTTAATTAAGCCCAATTCATACGGGATTCCCGTTGCTTCCGCATAACCAATCGCTGCTGAAATGCTTGAATCTGGGACACCCGTGACAACATCAGCTTCAATCGGAGCTTCAAATGCCAATCTCTTCCCCAAACTTTTGCGGGCCGTATGAACATTGATCCCGTGAATATTACTATCAGGTCTTGAAAAATAAACATATTCCATTGTACAAATTGCTTTTGTTGAACTTACAGAAAACCGTTCCGATGTGATGCCCTTGTCGTTAATAATTAATAATTCTCCTGGTGCGATATCGCGGATATATTCTGCCCCGACAAGATCAAAGGCACAGGTTTCTGATGCAACCACATAGGCCGATCCGATGCAGCCAAGTGAAAGCGGCCTTAGTCCATGGGGGTCAAGTGCTACCATTAACTCCGTTTCTGTCATGATGAGGAACGCATAGGCTCCTTTTAACATGGAGAGTGCATTTTTCACCCGGTCATTCATATTTGGAAATCCGCTTTTTCTAATTAAGTGTGCTAACACTTCTGTATCTGAACTTGTTTGAAAAATACTACCCTGTGTTTCAAGCTGATGTTTTAAGGAATTAGCATTAACAAGGTTGCCATTATGGGCAAGGGCTAGGCTACCACTTTGCGAGTGAAACAGCAAAGGCTGGACATTTTCATAGCCACCACCACCTGCGGTTGCATAGCGTACATGCCCGATAGCGGAGGTACCTGTTAATTCAGACATCACTCTTTCAGTAAAAATCTCAGAAACCAATCCCTCGCCCTTTATTCCCTTTAGCTTATTCTCATTGGAGACAACGATGCCTGTCCCCTCCTGGCCGCGGTGCTGCAAGCTATGAAGTCCATAATAGGTAAGTTGTGCTGCGTCAGGATGCCCCCAGACACCAAAAACACCACACTCTTCATTTAATCCTTTTATTTCAGCAGGCATGGGATAGCTCCTTTCCAAGCAACTTTCAATTCTTTTACCGTTGCATCAAGCACTAAGTCACTATCACTCACTATTGTTAATGCGCAAGAATTATTCACTTCACCAATTAGACGCGCCGCTACCAATTTTTCAAACTCGATTTGCTGCTCTTTTTTTACTGTTAAAAGAAAACGGGATTGTGTTTCACTAAATAATGCTGCGACTAGATTCCCACCAACGTTCACTTGGGCACCAAGCTGTTCAGATGCAAACAGGCATTCAGCAAGGGCGACTGCCAATCCCCCTTCAGAAAGATCATGGGCCGATTGAATTAAACCAGCACGAATTGCAGTGAGAACTTGCTCCTGTCTTTCTTTCTCGAGATCCAGATGTAATTCTGGAGCCTTTCCAAAAATTCGTCCGTGAATGAGCTTTTGTAGCTCACTACCGCCGAACTCTTCCAGTGTGTCGCCAACAAGATAGATAAGGTCCCCACTATTTTTAAAATGCTGGGTGGTAATATGGTCGATATCAGTTACTAAACCAACCATCCCAACCACTGGTGTCGGGTAGACGGGTGTTCCGCTTGTTTCATTATATAATGAAACATTCCCGCCAATTACTGGTGTCCCAAGGGTACGACATGCTTCACTCATGCCATCGGCCGCTTTTTCAAGTTGCCAAAATACTTCTGGTTTTTCTGGGCTACCGAAATTCAAACAATCAGTAACCGCTAAGGGTTCTGCACCTGTACAAACAATATTACGAGCAGCTTCCGCTACAGCGATTTTTCCACCTGTTTCCGGATCCAAAAAGACATAGCGTGAATTACAATCGACGGTCATTGCTAGTGCTTTACGTGTCCCACGAATCCTAATTACTGCCGCATCTGATCCTGGAGCGACAACGGTATTGGTGCGGACCATGTAATCGTATTGCTGATAAACCCATTCCTTACTTGCCACCGTTGGCTGTTTCAAAATTTCCACTAACGTTTCTTTTAAATCGTTGACTTGTGGACTCTCATTCTTCGTTGCTTGGAACTCCTGAAAATAGCTCGGCTCTTTTGATTGCTTATGATAAATTGGCGCATCTTCTGCTAATGCATCCACAGGAACATTTGTAACGACTTCACCTTTGTGGAGCAGACGAAGCATTTTATCATCGGTAACTATGCCAATGGCGACCGCTTCTAGTTCATATTTTTCAAAAAGAGTGACGATTTCCTGCTCTCTTCCTACTTGAACAACAATCAACATTCGTTCCTGTGATTCTGAGAGCATCATTTCATACGCAGTCATCTCTGTTTCTCGCTGCGGAACAAGGTCTAAGTTCATCTCTATGCCCATTCCAGCCTTGCTCGCCATTTCAGCCGCAGAACTAGTTAATCCCGCTGCACCCATATCCTGAATCCCTACTAGTGCATCAGATTGGATTAACTCCAAGCAGGCTTCTATTAAAAGCTTTTCCATGAAAGGGTCGCCAACTTGAACAGCTGGGCGCTTTTCATCGGATTGCTCGTTTAATTCTTCCGAAGCAAATGTTGCCCCATGGATTCCGTCGCGGCCTGTTTTTGCACCCACATACATCACAGTATTGCCAACACCATGCGCCTGCCCTAATTTAATATCCTTATGATCGATTAATCCAACGCACATCGCATTGACTAGCGGATTTCCTTCATAACATGGGTCGAATTGAATTTCGCCGCCTACCGTTGGGATGCCGATGCAATTTCCGTAACCGGCAATCCCGGCAACGACTTCTTTAAACAAATAACGGACGCGGGCTGATTCAAGCTCACCAAAACGAAGCGAGTTTAAGAGTGCGATAGGACGTGCACCCATAGAAAAAATATCACGGATAATGCCACCCACACCTGTTGCAGCACCTTGATATGGTTCTATCGCTGATGGATGGTTATGGCTTTCGATTTTAAAAACAACAGCCTGACTGTCACCGATATCAACAATCCCAGCACCCTCACCCGGTCCTTGAAGGACGCGGTCACCGGTCGTTGGAAATTTCTTAAGAACTGGCTTAGAATTTTTATAGCTGCAATGCTCTGACCACATCACAGAAAACAATCCTGTTTCGGTATAATTTGGTGTGCGCCCGAGAATGGTTTCAATCAGGGCAAATTCTTCATCGTTCAAACCCATTTGCTTATATATTTTTTCTGCTTTGATTTGGTTAGGATTTGGTTCAAGCGTTAACAACATGTGCTTCCCTCCAAGTCTTCACAATTGATTGAAACAATTTCAGCCCATCTGAACCACCTAAAAGATTATCAACAGCGCGTTCCGGATGTGGCATCATTCCAAGTACATTTCCTTTTTTATTGATGACACCAGCAATATCTTCTAGACTTCCGTTCGGATTTTGCTGATAGGTAAACACAATCTGGTTATTTGCTTTTAGGTTTGCGAGTGTTTCCTCATCACAATAGTAATTTCCTTCACCATGGGCAATCGGAATAGTAATTGTTTGACCCAACTGGTACTTGGAGGTAAACATGGTTTGATTATTTTCGATCATTAATTCAACCGGCTTACAGATAAATGATAAACTTTCATTCCGTCTCATTGCACCGGGCAGCAAGCCTGATTCGAGTAAAATCTGAAAGCCATTACAAATTCCAAGGACTGGTTTACCAGCTTCTGCTGCTTTCTTGACTTCCTTCATCACCTTACTAAAACGGGCAAGTGCTCCCGTGCGTAAATAGTCACCATAAGAAAACCCGCCTGGTAGTAAAATTGCGTCAAACTCGTCTAAACTTTCAGTATCATGCCAGACATACTCGACCTGCTCACCCAGTTCATCTTTAATTGCATGAAACATATCCACATCACAATTCGATCCCGGAAAGACGATGACAGCAAACTTCACAGGGCGACACACTCCTCTACTTCGTAGCGGTAATCTTCTATTACAGGATTGACGAGGAGGCTCATACAAATTTCCTTAATAACTTCATCGATATCACGCGCAGATTCTTCTACTGTCAGTTCCATATATTTGCCGATGCGGACGTCCCTTACTTCCTGATAGTTTAATGTGTGTAAGGAGTGGGTGACTGCTTTCCCTTGTGGGTCCAAAACACTTTTCCTAAGCGTGACATACACCTTCACTTTATACATGCTGACGTCCTCCCAGTCTTTCTAAAATAGTCTTATAAGCTGCAGTTAAACTTCCTAAATCACGGCGGAAGACATCCTTATCAAGCTTTTCATTTGTTTGTTTATCCCATAGCCTGCACGTATCAGGAGAAATTTCATCGGCTAGTATGATGCGACTCTCCTGATCTTTGCCAAACTCCAACTTAAAATCGATGAGAGAAACGCCAATTTCAGCAAACAAGGGTGATAATACTGTATTTATTTCTAGAGCCTTTTCTCGTAAAACATTTACTTCCTGGGACGATGCCACGTTTAATTCAAGGATATGATCAATAGTTACGAGTGGATCTCCTAATTCGTCATTTTTCAAATAAAATTCTACGAATGGTGTCGAAAGCTTACGACCTTCCTCGATTCCTAATCTTGTGGACATGCTACCCGCTGCCACATTACGAACGACCACTTCAAGCGGAATAATTTTCACCTTTTTTACAAGTTGCTCAGTTACAGATATACGTTTAATAAAGTGGGACTCTATCCCCTGTTCCTTTAGCTTCAAAAATAACAAACTAGTAATCTCATTATTTAATTGTCCTTTGCCACTAATTTCTGCCTTCTTTAGCCCATTTAAAGCTGTAGCCGAATCCTTATACTCGACCAACACTACCTGTTCGTCGTCTGTTTGATAAATTCGTTTCGCTTTTCCTTCGTACAGAAGTTCATTCATTGGGGAAAGCCTCCTAATTCTCAATAGTGGGAACTTTTATGACAAGCGTAGGGCAAAGTGACGCCCCCTATCTCACTTTATATCTGTTTTTCAGGTTACTTCGATTGCTCTTAGTAACCGCGCGGGCTACTTTTCCACCTTTTCAGGCTTATAAACCGTTCTTAGCGACCGCGCAGGCTGAGTTTCCGTATTTCCAGTCACATAGAACCTTACTCATTCAAACCTAATCTCTCAAAAATCATATCTACATGTTTCAAGTGATAGTTATAGTCGAAACAATCCGTAATCTCTGCTGGTGATAGCAGAGCCGTAATTTTTTCTTCAGCTTCTAGTAAGCCACGGAAGGGAACTTGGTTTTCCCATGATTCCATGGTTAGTGGTTGCACAGTGTCATAGGCCTCTTCACGAGATAAGCCCTTATCAATCAAAGCCAACAATACACGCTGCGAAAAGATCAAACCAAGCGTCCTGTCCATGTTGCGTTTCATATTCTCTGGATAAACGGTGAGATTTTTAATAATATTTCCAAAACGATTTAGCATGTAATCCAGGCCAATCGTTGCATCTGGTAAAATAATTCGTTCGGCAGATGAATGGGAAATATCACGTTCATGCCAGAGTGGAACATTTTCATAAGCCGTTAACATATAGCCTCGTATTACGCGGGCAAGGCCCGTCATATTTTCAGAACCAATCGGATTTCGTTTATGCGGCATTGCTGACGACCCTTTTTGCCCTTTAGCAAAGGACTCTTCGACCTCACGTGTCTCACTTTTTTGCAACCCACGAACCTCAACAGCAATCTTCTCAATTGAAGTTGCAATCAAAGCGATCGAAGACATGTAGTGGGCATGACGGTCGCGCTGCAAGGTTTGTGTCGAGATTGGTGCCCGTCCAAGTCCTATTTTTTCACACACATATTGTTCCACAAACGGATTAATATTGGCGTAGGTTCCAACAGCCCCAGAAATTTTTCCAAACTCCACACCCTGTGCCGCTTGATTAAATCGCTCAAGATTTCGTTTCATTTCTTCATACCAAAGGGCAAGCTTCAAGCCGAACGTCGTTGGTTCAGCGTGGACACCGTGCGTCCGCCCCATCATCACGGTAAATTTATGATCTCGTGCCTTGTTTTTTAAAATCTCAATAAAATTCTCGATATCCTTTTTTATAATGGCATTAGCCTGCTTCAGTACATAAGAAAGTGCGGTATCAACAACATCCGTAGAGGTTAAGCCGTAATGGACCCATTTCCGTTCTTCACCCAATGTTTCGGATACAGCCCTTGTGAAGGCAACTACATCGTGCCGTGTTTCCACTTCAATCTCTTTAATCCGGTCAATATTGAAGGAAGCATTTTCGCGAAGCTTTCTAACATCCTCTTTTGGAATGTCCCCTAATTCAGCCCACGCCTCACATGCAAGAATTTCTACCTCAAGCCAAGCATTAAACCGGTTTTCCTCTGTCCAAATAGCTCCCATTTCTGGTCTTGTATAACGATCAATCATCTTTTATCCCCCGATCATTTCTTTAGCAGTTTTCCATATGTTGCTCTCATTAACCTCTTTTAGTGCATCAGCCACACTATTTCTTACAATAGTCACATGGCCCATTTTTCGTTTCGCTTTAGGACCTTTTTTTCCATATAAATGAACCTTCCAGTCTTTCAATGTTGGAATTTCCTCATACAAGGCTTCAAGATGTTCTCCTAATAGATTGACCATAACCGCTGGCTTTAATAACTCCGTGCTCCCGAGCGGCCAATTACAGATGGCACGAATATGTTGCTCAAACTGCGATGTCGCACACGCTTCAATTGTGTAATGCCCGGAGTTATGCGGCCTTGGTGCCAGTTCATTGATATAAATTGTACCAGCACTTGTTACAAACATCTCTACTGCCAGCGTACCAACAACTCCTAACGAATCAGCCAGCACTCTTGCTTTATCAATCGCCTTTCCCTTTGTATCTTGAGAAATACGAGCAGGAACTATCGTTTTATCTAGAATATTATTTTTATGGATATTTTCGGCTACCGGAAAAACAGCTGTATCTCCGTCCTGCTTTCGTACCACAATAACCGAAATTTCCTTTTCAAACGGTATCCACTTTTCTAACACACACATACCATGCTGCAAAAGTGGCTCACCCTTCAGCAAATCTCGTTGTTCTTTTATCACTTGCTGGCCTTTGCCATCATAACCGCCTCTGGACGTTTTCAGTACAGCTGGGTAACCAACTTTATTTATTTTTAAAAATAAATCTTCCACAGTTGCAATCACTTCGTAAGGTGCTACATCTACACCCGCCTGTTGGATAGCATCTTTCTCCTTGATTCGGTCTTGTGTAATCGTTAGTAGCTTGGGTCCTTGTGGGACATACGCCTGATCACACAGCCACCCTAACGTTTCCGCATCAATATTTTCAAACTCATATGTGATTACATCACTTACCATTGCCAATTGACTGATCGCCTCGTGATCATTGTAAGCGCCGATGATTTCAACGTCGGCAAGTTGTCCGCAAGGTGAATCCGCGACGGGTTCTAAAACAGCGATCCGAAAGCCTTGTGCTTTAGCCGCCAAAGCCATCATTCTCCCGAGCTGCCCCCCACCAATAATCCCAATTGTTGCCCCAGGTAAAATTGTTTTGTTAGACAAGTTGATCACTACTTTCAAGAACTTCTTGTTTGATAGCCTCTCTTCTAGCTTCTAACCTGTCTGCAAGAACAAGGTCGGACGTTGCTAAAATTTGAGTTGCTAATAAACCTGCATTGACAGCCCCTGCTTTACCAATTGCCACCGTTGCTACTGGCACGCCAGCTGGCATTTGAACAATCGAGAGCAAGGAGTCCAAACCCTTTAAGGCCTGCGATTGAATCGGTACACCGATGACAGGTAACGTCGTTTTCGCTGCAACCATCCCAGGAAGGTGGGCCGCACCGCCTGCTCCAGCAATAATAACCTTTATCCCTTTGCTTCTGGCTTCCTCCGCATAGGAAAACATCAAATCAGGTGTTCGATGGGCGGAAATAACTTTTTTTTCATATGCAATTTCGAATTGATCTAATATTTCACAAGAATGTCTCATTGTTTCCCAATCTGACTTACTCCCCATGATTACGCCAATCAAATTTTCCATCTATATTCCCCCTTTACTTCTACTTTCGGGTAATGGGCCAAATCTTGTAGGTAGCTAAAACCATCAAATCAACATAAAATGCCCGTAACAAACAGCATCTCAGGAAAGAGAAAGCCATTTGTCCGGGCATTATGATGAATAATGTCAACATAAAATAAGGAGCATGCCCCTTAATGTGCCGAACCTATTGACTTTCCCTCATAGTCCAATAATTTACGGTTATTGGGTAGAAACTTATGGGCCATATTCCCATGGTTATATAAGGGTAAAGGTAAATTGTAAAACCACTAGCTTTATCTTAACAAGCAATTCGTTTGACTGTCAACAAATATATCGAACGTTATATTTAAATAACACTTTATTGTTCGTGTTTTACTCGATAATCTTCCCTTCGAAGATAATTTGACGTGCTACTGGTTCATAAATGGTTTCATTGTTCTTTTTCACTTCTTGAAAAATTGGTTTTTCCGTTCTTCGTACAGGAAGATAGCCTTCCTGTTTCATTCTATTTAAGCACTCATCAATGGATTCATTTTCACGGACCTCAAATTGCATCTTCTTTTTGCTCATGAAAATAGCTTCCCTCTTTTCACAGATTTCACCCAGAAGCCGCCATGAATTGATTTTGGTTCATATGCAATAATAAAAGCTTTTGGATCCAACTCTTTTATGGTTGCATATAATTTTAACTCAAATTTCCTTGGTGTTAAAATTTGTAGCGCCATCCGGTTGCCCTCTAATCCATTGGCAGCCCAATTTGTCACTCCATATCCTTTTTCTCTTAGTACCTTTGGCAAATCCTTATCATATTCCTTTGTAATCACATTTACAGTAATATAGCCTATGGCTAGCTTTTCTTCAATTTTCATGCCGACCATGACACCAATTCCATATCCAACTGCATAAGCAATCAAGTTTTGAATTTCATTCAGGTTATTCAATACAAGGTCGAGTCCAAGAACATAAACAACCACTTCAACCGTACTAAGCGCCGCTGCTAAGTAACGCTGACCCTTTAAGGTTAATATCATTCTCATCGTAAAAAAAGATACATAAACAATATTAATAATTAGGATAATCAAAACCATCATAAAACTATTTTCAAACACAAGAAGTCCTCCTTATTTTTATGCTCCCTCCACTTTAGCACAAACTATCGATAAATACTCTTCAGTAGGAGATGCTATTATTTTAAAAAAGAATCCATCCTACAAAACTTCCTTTTGTTTCTATTTTTCCATTTCAATCCACTCCTTACGCAAAGCAAAGAGGGTCCAGGAAAAGTAGTTTTTTATCAGGAGTAAATGGTTGTGTATTTATATTGGAATACAAAAAGTACTCGTTTCACTATTTTTTTCAAGTATTGTCACCAAAAACTTCTCTTTGTTACCTTAAGGGTTCAGTCTCACTGAATACCGTCACTTAGAACCAATTGGTAGCTTGTTTCCTCCCGCTTTTTTAGAGTTTGGCTCAATAACTTTAATAAAAAAACTCGTCATAAGTTGACGAGTTTTCAAATCCTATTACATGTCAAATAGTTCTCCATACCGACTGAGAGTAACAGAAAGGCTCCTCAAAACGGAACCCTTTTCATTGACCATGGAGGGTCTCTTTCTCTCTTTTCAGTCACTGAAACAGCTCTTCATTTACCCAGTGTGCCCTTTCCCTCATTTTGATAGGTTCAAAAGCACAAAATATAAAATCAGAAAAGTACATCTAATTTTTTTGAAGATTCACCTTCTTTTTAGAAGATCAATTTCAAGGTTTTCTTAAAAGAAGCTATTAAATACAAAAAAAGGATGTTCAAAAGCTAGGCTTTTGAACATCCTTTTTATTTGCCTGGCAACGTCCTACTCTCACAGGGACTCGCGTCCCAACTACCATCGGCGCAAAGAAGCTTAACTTCCGTG
>JAIMAD010000531.1 GCA_023512145.1 Bacillus sp. (in: firmicutes)
ATTTTAGATTCACATGCAGTTGCTAAAAATATAAATGACAGTGAATACGGTGCTTTGTGCCACGCAATTGGTCATGCTGGAGCCTCCGTGCATGTAGAAACACACGCCATGGGGTTACCTATCTATGAATTGACGGCAATCGTCTTAAAATGCGGAAAAGAAAACTTTCCAAAACCAGTCAGCGAAAAGATAAATTACTATTATAACCGCCTGATGTACTGGCAAGAAAATACCGATAAACTTGGCCTTGATTGGGCAGATTTTTTATTGGATGACACCAGACCTAACAAGGAAAAACTATTGAGCGAAAAACGAAAGGTAAAGTAAAAAGAATTATGAGCATGAAGTACCAGGCACCAGCCAAGTATGTGATGGTAATCCTCACTTCCTACCCGTTAATCCGCGAAAAAATTATCGTGAGTTTTCGAGAAACAAAAAACTATTAATCCAAATCTCCTATCGTCTCGAATTGCTTACTCCAAGGTGAATACTCCTTCTTGAAGATAGATTGGCATACTTCAATATCAAAGTGAACCCATTTACTTAAAACCCCCATTTTTTCGAAAGCCTTTGAAAAATTCGGTTAAATGACAAAAGGCCCTATCCAATTTTATGGATAATGCCATTTGTTTTTCTGAAGTAAACTCAATATACATAGTAATCATTATCTTCTTGAACCCATTCTGCTCTAATTCATATATCGATTTTCCCTCAAACGATTCAAAATTGATATTTCCTGTAATAGTTCTTTCCCACTATTCGTTTCTCTTACCTTTTTTCTCACCAATTCTTTATCCACTAATCTTTTGACAGATAATACATCCGTTCCGTCAACTAATACTTCTTTTTTTGAATGAAATTGTTTATGAGCCACCAATTGCATACCGTAAGAATTATAAAGTAGTGTGTATCCTGCTATCCCTGTTACAGATTGATAGGGTTTTGAGAAACCGCCATCGATAACGAGCATTCTTCCATTCGCTTTAATGGGATTCTCTCCATCAATTTCTTTCACTGGCGTATGGCCGTTGATAATATGCCCCTGCTCTGGGTCGAGATCAAATTCAACCAGGATTTTTTTGCAAATTTCTTCCTTCTCACGTAAATAATAGTAAGGGTTCTTTTTCTCCTTATGCGTTTCCTTCTCCATAATAAAGTACCTTTCAAAAGTGGTCATCTCTCTTTTTCCAAAGAGGGATGAGTATTCTCCATTCCACAAATACCAAACCATGTCTGTTGCAAGGTCATCTGTCATTTCCGGGTGTTCAAAAGAATATCGTAAATTATATTCCAACGTATTCAGTAATTCACAGCCTGCATACGTTTTATTCTCAATCGTCATTTTTTCCATATTTCCTTCTTCATCTAAAGGAATGCAACCATGAATTAACAAGTTACCGTTATATTTCAAATAAAGGCTGCCTTTTTTCATTAGGAATTTCATATGTCTAGCCAGCTTTTCGGAATGCTGCACGGAAAATAACAATTTTTCTATCACTTGTTTTTCCTCTTCTAATAATTGATCGGGATGTATTGGATTAACCGTTGCAAAGCAACTATTTACTAGAGCGTAGGTTTTCCCATGTATGGTTATTTCGTTCTTTTCATAATCAACTTTCTCAAGCAATCTCCTTTCTGACATATTAAAATACGGGCGCCTTTTGATGATTGGGATTTCCAGTTTGAATTGAATTATCGCTATTGCTTGGTGAATTTTCGTAATTTGCAGTTGTTCATGATTAGTTAGACTTTTATCGGAATGGACTTTAGGTCTAAAAGCTGGATTATCTTCATAGTACTTTTCCGCTAGATTAAGTAATGGTCTTAGATTGATTCCATATACGTCTTCAATAATATCCAAATTGTCGTATCTCGCACAAATACGAATAATATTTGCTAGACATACCTTTGATCCAGCAAAGGCACCCAGCCATATGGCATCGTGGTTTCCCCATTGAATATCAACGGAATGGTAATCGATCAGTGTTTCCATAATTTTATCGGGCTCGGGACCCCGATCATAAATATCTCCTACTACATGAAGATGGTCGACAACTAATCGCTGTGTTGTATAGGCAAGACCTATGATCAGTTTATCAGCCTGCGTTAAGGAGATGATCTGCTGGACAATTTTCGAATAATAATCGTCCTTATTTGTGGAATCATCTTTTTTGTAGAGTAGCTCTTCAATGATATACACAAAACGGTTCGGCAAAGCTTTACGTAACTTAGAGCGTGTGTATTTAGAGGAGGCATAAGAAATGAGCTTTATCATTCGCTTAATGATTTCTGTATACCATTGGTTTAATTCTTGTTCATTACCGAAATGACTTTTTATTAACTTCAATTTTTCCTCAGGGTAATAAATTAATGTTGCAAATTCATTCCTCTCGTTTTCAGAAAGCGTATCCTGAAACAGGTCATTAATTTTCTCTATTACATTCCCTGAACCATTTCTTAATACATGTTGAAAGGCTTGATACTCACCATGTAAATCACTGACAAAATGTTCAGTCCCCTTAGGTAGATTTAAGATGGCTTCGAGATTAATAATTTCTGTTGCTACTTTTTATGCACTATCATATTTTTGGGTCAATAAATCTAGATATTTTTCGTTCAAAGATATGTATCCCCTTTCCGAATTGACTACGTTTCTCTAATTACCATTATTCATTAAGGCTGTTTTCGCAAAGTTTGTTGTTATTACGAAGATGTGCGGTGGGGTTGATTTCCGCTCCAGATGCTCGCTTTCCGCGGGGCGGTCAGTGAGCCTCCTCGGCGTAAACGCCTGTGGGGTCTCACCTGTCCCGCTGCTCCCGCAGGAGTCTCGCACTGCAACGAA
>JAIMAD010000532.1 GCA_023512145.1 Bacillus sp. (in: firmicutes)
CTTGCATAATCGGAATTTGCAGCGCTAAATAGCTGTAGAATAATAGCTTTTCATCCTCTTTAAAGGGAAAGTATTTAAAGTAATGATAGACCCAATCGACGGTTGTATCACTCCGTTGTGGATTGGTATTTAAGGCACGTGATAAAAAGGGCAAGAGATCATGGATTGGTGAACCATAACGGGCATTTTCAAAATTAATAAAAAAGCCGTACCCCTTATCATCGTACAAAAAATGCTCTGATGACAATTTTCCATGTGTGATGACCATGCGGGCTTTATCTTTTTCCTTCGTGTCCTCGTACCATTCCTCAAATTTTGTTTTCGAAAAGCGCAGTGCTTCACTTATTTCATTGTAATAGAGGCAGTATAACAATTCAAACGGCGACATATAGGTCTTTTTTTCACATTCATCCATAAAACCATTGAGGAATTCCTGCTGTTTTTCAAGCTGCTGGATCGTCTTTTCATAATGCTCTGTTCGTTCTTCTTTGGTCACAGCGATTTCCTTGGCGGAAAGGGTATGAAGTCTTGCTATTTCTCGAAAAAGCTGCTGATTTTTGTGGTTGCGGTCTTCTTTTTGGTCATTCGACATCCATGGCATCAGGTAATATAGATTATTTTCGTGTAAGACGGCAAAACGACCGTCCATCGTCGGGTAAATGGGTACAATGCGGTTAAAACCTTTTTGATAAAGAAGATGGACATGTCGAATGAAATCGGTTCCCGTTGTTGGTGGGATTTTTTTTAAGGCAAAGGTTCCTTTGGTAGAATAGATCTTTTGGACGCTGCCATAATCCTCGACAAAATGCGGCTCGACTTGGTAATTTTTTAAAATAGGTGCAAATGCGTCTAATCGATTATAGTCACTCATGAAAACTCAACTCACTTTCAAGGAAAAGCGTAAACGTCTTCTTGATTAAGGGCGATTCAAGAGCACAAGCCCCCCCGTAAGACTCTTGACAGTAATTTAAGTTCATTAATTTTAGCCTAAAAGAAGGTGAGCAGGTTAGATAAACCCGCTCATCGTTTTAAATTTATTTTTTGGCAAGGGCTGTTGGAATATATAATACTTGCCCCTCAAAGACATCTGCACTGACTTCAAGATTGTTTATGCGCAGGAAATTTTGAACTGTAATGTCATAACGATCCGCCAGGCTGTCAACGGTATCACCCTTTTGAACAATACAAACCTTTACTCGTGCATGGTCAGAACCTTCATCCTTCCGATCAAAAAACTCTGTTAGCGACATGGCTTTCTTTTTAGATGCCTTTTTCTTTTTGATACTTTTTGGTGGAGCTTCTTCAGAAGATGAAGAGCTTTCTTCGGGAATAGTTACATCCTCTTCATATTGAACATTTTCGATTGGAGCTTTTTCTACAACGATTTCCGGCTCAAAGTCAATCGGCGGAAGGCCCTCGCTTCTAGTTTCATGGTAATCCCATGATGACTGGTTTGCATCTTCTTCCTCCTGCGGCTGATAGCTGAAGTTTGGGAAGTTTGGTACTACTTCAACACTCTCTTCTTCTTGCTGTTTTCTTGCCTCTGCTTCAAACAAGATGTTGTCATCAAAACTACTTTGAACTGTTGACGCTTCAATTTCGACTTCGGTTTCTTCTTCTTCCACTGCGTCTGCTGTTTCAGAACGGGGCAGTACCTCAAGCACTGGTGCAACTTCTTGCTCCTGATTGACTTCGTAAAGACCGCTAATCGTCAGTTCAGCAGACAGTTTTAGGCAACTGCGCTCCGGTATGGAATAATCGAACGATTCTACCAGCACATCAATATCATAAATACTTTCGATTCGATTCGTCGGAATGGTTATATCAACTGGAAATCGATGTGAGAATTCACAGTTGCCTTCCTCAAGTTCGGCCACCCTCTCCACAAATTTTTGAGAGGTAAAACCTTCATCCTCACTCACATCACTAGCTTGGTAACTCTTATATTCGCCGGTGAGTTCCAGCGAACCACGTATGGTTACATACTGATCGTTTTCCTGGATGGTAATGTCCGGGTCTAGGGAAATCGAAACTAGTTCTTCGACTTCCTGTCCTTTTCTAAACCACAAAGACTCCTCCAAGGAAAATCGTAGGCACGATTGATTCTCCTGGGACAAAGCGACTCCTCCTTTCGTTTCCCTTACTCAACATCACAATGTCACTTACACTTTATGATGGGAGTATTTTATTTATGATAAAAATAAGTGATTGGGGGGAAAAAGAATCGTTGATTTTTGGAAAGAGTAAATGGTTTGAAGCATTTTCGGAGGGTAGAGATGGGGTTGGCGAGGACCTTTGCTGAGGGATTCCGCCAACTTTGAAACTTTACCCTCTAACCTGCAAACTTTATCCGTCTAACCCTAAACAATGACAAGGCAGCTAGCTCCGCACATCTTACCAAACCAACCAAAAAGCCAGTCCGCGGACTGGCTCAGGTAATTTGGCTTCTAATCAGACAAAAAGCACCCACAAAAATTAGGTGGGTGCTCCGAACAAACAATATTATTTAAGTTTCGAGAAAGCAATCTCAGCCGCACGAATGGTCTTTTCAATATCTTCATCGGTATGGGCCGTTGATAGGAATAGTCCTTCGAATTGTGAAGGTGGTAAGAATATTCCTTGATCAGCCATTTCTCGGTAATAGGCAGCAAAGAATTCAAGGTTTGATGATTTTGCGCCTTCGTAATTAATGACATTCTCATTGGTAAAGAAGAAGCCAATCATTGAACCTGCACGGTTAAATGTAATGGGAATATCGTATTTTTCAGCAGCTGCCTTAAAGCCTTTTTCAAGCAGATCAGCTTTGCGAATAAATTCACTATAATGCTCTGGTGTTAAT
>JAIMAD010000533.1 GCA_023512145.1 Bacillus sp. (in: firmicutes)
ACAAGGATCTTCCTGCTGTAGGTGATATCCATATCACAGGCATCGTCAACGTAAGTGGGTTTATGGAGTTCTTCGTTTTACAAAATACACGGTTAAATCTTGTGATGAACATGGCTAAAACGATTGCAAATGGAATATATGAAACAAGCCAACTTTATCCAAAGCAAGGCTGGACCGACTTAAATTGGCTTGACGACGAGAAGACAAACTAAAAGAGCAATAGTGATTCATCTAGCAGCTCACTAAATATTATCCATTATCCATATTACTGGAAAATATAAAGAATCGTTACTATAAGCCCCGTGACAACTATTCCAGGGAGGAGGTTAGCTACTTTAATTTTTGTTATTCCGGTTAAATTTAAGCCAATTGCAAAAATCATGATTCCCCCTGTTGAAGTCATTTCAACAATAAACTGGTCCATTAATGCTTGTGGAACAAAACGATCAATCTGGGTAGCGAATAAGGCGATCAAACCTTCATAAAGCATCACTGGAATAGCAGAAAAAATAACACCAATTCCAAGAGTGGTAGTTAAGATTAATGCAGTAAAGCCATCAATCAAAGATTTTGTGAACAACACATCATGATCGCCGCGTATACCGCTATCAAGTGCCCCAATAATTGCCATCGCCCCAATCACAAAGATTAAGGTAGCGGATACAAACCCTTCAGAGATACTGCCTTTACTAGTAGAGCCCACTTTAAGCTCCAGCCATTGGCCTAAATCATTTAATTTATCCTCTAATTTTAATACCTCACCAACTACTGCTCCAACTACCAAACTAATTATAACAATTAGAAAATTATCACTCTTTAAGCCCATCTGCAAACCTAAAACGATAACTGACATGCCAATGGCATACATGACAGTCGTTTTCATACCTTCTGGGATACGATGGAGAAGTCTTCCTACTAATGTTCCAATAATAATTAACAGTCCATTTACAAGTGTCCCTAATAAAAACATCGTGTATTCACCTTTTTTGCCTCTCAAATAATGGTGGAAAGCAATAAAAACTTTTTTTACTATACATATGTTTTCAATTCTTAGTTAGCTTAGTTTCACTCCTTTTCCAAAAAAAAGAAAAAACCACCTTTTGATGGTTTACATCGATTCCTCTTTATCTAGTATTTCTAGGATCCGTTCAAGATCCTCTTGGGAGAAAAATTCAATTTCAATTTTTCCCTTACTATTATTCTGTTTAATATTTACCGTTGTTCCAAACCGCTCACCGAGAAAATGTTCGCGTTCTTGTATGAAAACATCTTTCTTCTTTTCAGGCTTTTTTGTTTCACGTGGAACATTTTCATTTATTTGTTGAATCATTTTTTCTAACTGACGAACATTTAGTGCTTCAGAGATAATTTTATCAACTAAAGTTGGTAATTTCCCTTTTTGTCTAAGTCCTAATAAGGCACGACCATGACCCATTGTTATTTTTCCTGTTGAAATCAATTCCTGTATTTTATGTGGGAGAGAAAGGAGTCGAATATGATTCGCTATATGTGGCCTGCTTTTACCTAAACGCTTAGCCACCTCTTCTTGTGTTAGCTTCAACTTCTCCATTAACATCTGGTAGGCTAGTCCCTCTTCAATTGGGTTCAAATCTTCCCTTTGCAGGTTTTCAAGTACGGACAATTCCATCATTTGCTGTTCTGATAGCTCACGAACAACAGCAGGTACCGTTTCCATATTCGCCTCTTTTGCCGCACGGAAACGACGTTCACCAACAACTATTTCAAACCCTTTAATACTTTTTCGAACAACGAGCGGCTGGAGGATTCCATGTTCTATTATTGATGCTTTTAATTCGTCGATGGCTTCTTGTTGAAAGGTTTTACGAGGTTGGTAGGGGTTGGGACGCAGTTCTTTAATATTGATTTCTTGAACTGTTTCTTCCTTACCGACATCAATATTTGTAAAAAATGCGTTAAGGCCTTTACCTAAACCTTTAGCCATGCGAGACCACTTCCTTTGCTAAATCCAAATATACTTCAGCACCGCGAGATTTCGAATCATAGGTAATGATTGGTTCCCCGTGGCTTGGAGCCTCACTTAGACGCACATTTCTAGGAATAATGGTTTTATAGACTTTATCTTGAAAATACTTTTTGACTTCCTCAATAACTTGAATACCAAGATTTGTTCTGGCATCAAGCATCGTTAGTAGCACACCTTCAATTTTCAAATCATGATTTAAATGCTTTTGGACGAGCCTGACGGTATTTAATAATTGACTTAAGCCTTCTAACGCATAATACTCACATTGAACTGGGATTAACACCGAATCAGAAGCAGTTAAGGCATTGATTGTCAATAAACCTAATGATGGTGGGCAGTCGATAATAATATAATCATATTGATCCTTTACCTCTTCAAGTGCACGTTTTAGGCGAACTTCTCGTGAAATAGTCGGAACCAATTCGATTTCTGCCCCAGCAAGCTGAATGGTTGCTGGAATAGCATGTAAATTTTCAATGGCTGTCGGTCTAATAACATCCTTTGCTGCGACATCATCCACTAAAACATCATAAATACACTGGTCAACTTCAGCCTTTTCAATTCCAATCCCGCTTGTTGCATTTCCCTGCGGATCAGTATCAACTAATAAGACACGTTTCCCTATGTATGCTAAGCAGGCGCCCAGGTTAACAGATGTAGTCGTTTTGCCGACTCCACCTTTTTGATTCGCGATTGCAAGGATTTTCCCCACATTGTCACCTACCCTATATTTCTTTAACTATCTAATTCTAACAAACTAGTAAATAAATCTGTTCATTTTGCTATTATCTACCTTAAAAC
>JAIMAD010000534.1 GCA_023512145.1 Bacillus sp. (in: firmicutes)
ATGGAATACGGTGCAGAGGTACTTTTTGAGACTGCTAGGCTGTGGGCAGATACTGGCCATTTTGTGGGGAATTCTTTTAAAATTGACGCCATTACTGGGCCAGATGAATACACCTGCATAGTCAACAACAACTACTACACAAACGTGATGGCGAAATACAATTTACTTTGGGCAGTGAAGTGTTATTATTTGTTGGAATCAATGGATGGGCTGCTGCTGTTGAATTTGAGCAAGAAGATAGGTTTACAAAAAGAAGAGGTTCAAACATGGCAGCAAGCAGCCAAGCAAATGTATTTGCCTTTTGATGAAGACTTGGGATTAAATCCACAGGATGATACTTTTTTACAAAAGGCAGTCTGGGATTTAGAAGCAACGCCTAAAGATCACTTTCCGCTCCTTTTGAATTACCATCCACTCACATTATACCGGTACCAGGTTTGCAAACAAGCAGATACCGTCCTAGCCCACTTTTTACTAGAGGATGAGCAAGAATTAACAACAATTAAGAATTCATTCGATTATTACGAAAAGATAACGACCCATGATTCCTCATTATCATCTTGTGTATTTAGTATCATGGCGTCGAAACTTGGGCTTAATGAAAAAGCCTATGATTATTTTATTGAAACCGCGAGATTAGATTTGGATAATACCCATGGAAATACAAAAGATGGTCTCCACATGGCGAACATGGGAGGGACGTGGTTAGCGATTGTATTTGGTTTTGCCGGACTGCGCATCAAGGAAAATGGGATTTCCCTTCAACCTACATTGCCTGATAAATGGGATGGGTATCGATTCTCAATCCACTATAAAGACCGTAAGTTACAAATCGAAACAACAGCTAAACAAACCAAGGTTAAGCTAATCTATGGGGAAAGTTTATCGATAAAGGTATTCGCAAAAACCTATCTCCTTGAAAAAGAAATTATCACCACATGAGGAAGAGGATGCCCACTAGTTTGGGCATTCTCTTTTGGCGTTTTTTACTTTTCAGTTTTATGTGCTGCTCTTAGTGACTTCGTTGAGCGATTTTTTCACTTTTTAAGCTTATGAACCCGCTCATAGCGACCTTACTGAGTGATTTTTTCTCTTTTTGGGCTTATGAAACGCTCATAGCGACCTTACTGAGTGATTTTTTCTCTTTTTGGGCTTATGAACCGCTCTTATCGACCTCGCTGAGTGATTCTTTCTCTTTTCGGGCTTATGAAACGCTCATAGCGACCTTACTGAGTGATTTTATCTCTTTCCGGGCTTATGAACCGCTCTTATCGACCTCGCTGTACGATTTTTTCACCTTTCGTGCTTATGAACCACTCTTATCGACCTCGCTGTAAGACTTTTTCGCTTTTTGGCCTTATGAACTGCTCAAAGTAATCGCTTAAGGCATTTCCCCCCTCTACGGGCACTGTGAACCACAATTCACCAACTTTTCCATCGTCTTTATTCAATTAATTTCATTAATCGTTCAAGCATTTGCTCACCTGATATCAATGCTTCGCCACCACCTTGGGCAAAGGAGTCGCTTCCACCGCCCTTTCCATTAATGAGAGGAAGCACATTTCCGATTACCTTTTTCATATTCTCTGTCCCAGCTGCACCCCTTGCACATACTAACTGCAATCGATTTTCATTTTGAGAAATAAAGAAAACTATAGATGTTTCATCTTCAATCGTGATAAGGCGGGCCAAATTCTGTAGCTCTTGAATAGTTCGATTTTGAAAAATTGCACTCACTAGTTTCTTCTTATCAATCGTATTACATCTTTCAAGTAAGTCTTTCGCTTCATAATGAAGTAGACTTTCCTGAGTTTGTTCCAGGACTTTCTCCAACGTCTTTCCATTTTCAATAAGCCGGAGGACCGCTTGCGCCATTTCTAATTCAGGAGCATTAAGAGATCTCGTCAATTCAAGAAGGATCTTTTGCTTTTTATCTAGCTGCCGGCGGACACGATTTCCGCACACAAATTGCACACGAACTTTTTTCTTTTGTTTTTCCCAAGCTAATATTTTAATCGCGCTAACCTCTCCAGTAGCTTTCGGATGTGTACCACCACAGCCGTTATAGTCAAAATCAGGAATAATTACGAGCCTTATGTCTTCTTTTACCTTTGTTTCTTTTCTTAATGAATAGTGAGATACTTCTTCTTCTGACACCCATTTAATCTCAATTGGTCTGTTTTCAAGAATAATCTGATTAGCAAGCTCCTCAGCAATCTTTGCTTCCTGCTCAGAAAGATTTTCTGTCTCTAAATCAATGGTTAGTATTTCGTTACCTAAATGAAAGCTAATCGTTTTGTATTCGAATAAATGATCAAATGCTGCTGATAAAATATGCTGTCCTGCATGCTGTTGCATATGATCAAAACGTCTTTCCCAATTGAGCACACCAGTTACTTCTTTACCTAAATCTTCTAATGAACTATCAAGGTAATGACGAATCTCTCCTTCAATTTCTTCCACATTTACTATCTTTTTATCCTCAATAGATCCCAAATCATGCGGTTGCCCCCCGCCGGTTGGGTAAAAAGCAGTTTGATTCAAAACAATATACCCATTGCCGGCCGCGTCTTTCTCTTTTTTTACTACTTGTGCAGTAAATGATTGTATGTATGCGTCTTGATAATATAGTTTATTTTCCATGGGTAAACACTCCTAAAGATTTTGCTAGACGATTTGTAAGAAAGTATTGTATTAATTGTCGAAAAAAAGAAGGAAGAAATCAAGAAGAAGAAAAATAAAACCTGTCAACCTCATTTTAAGGAATAGATTTTGTAGGCCATTTATGTTTCTACTAATG
>JAIMAD010000535.1 GCA_023512145.1 Bacillus sp. (in: firmicutes)
ATACACAATAGTTAAAAAAGATGTAGTTTTTTATCCTAATCCAATCGCCATCAAACCAGAACAATTAATTATAAGATGATTGCCTATGTCGTGACTGGTGTTTCGGAATTAGTGACTATTATCCTGACCATAGTGTCTCACTACTTCCTATCTTTTCTCAGAATTAATGATAGATTGTTTGATTTGGTATTGTGTATGGTATTTTAGTTGCCGAGCATCAAACGTTACTAAAGCTCCCTTATAATACGCGGCCTACTAGAGGGTTAGACCATCTTTATAAAGTTTATCTTCATCACTCTTCGATTTATTAAACCGGCTTAGATTGATATTAGTGAATTTTGGGAATCTATATAAATAGATGGTAATTACTCCTTTCCTTCTATAATGAAGGCAAAATAGATGATTCCAATGCATGTGAATAATAAAAGATCAGCAATCAGTTTGTTGTTCTTGCTCTTCCTTTTTCTATCCATTTACTCGCATCACTAAAATACGTCTCAAGTCCTATATTTCTTTCCGTTTGAGGTCTATGGCAGGCAGGAGTTTTTTACTGTATTGTTGAAGTAATAAAATAAATATCCTTTTTAAGTGAATTAATAAAGAATGTGAAACATTCATTTGGTTCATTCGTATTAATATAAAGGATTATTAGTCAGGAGTCGATTTAGTATGAACCCATTTTTATCGTTTTTACTTCGCACATTTGTGGCTGTTCCAATAAGCATGTTGACTTGGTTGTTATGTTTTTTTCCTTTTGGTCTAACCTTTTGGCCTGCAACTGCCTTTGCGATTGCAGGAGGGGCACTTACCAATGGTATCCTATCGATGTTGATGAACAAGCACTTTTTAAATAAGCACCAGATTTCAAGAAAAGAGTACCGTTACATTAAGAAAAATTTAGTGGAAGCAAAACAGAAAATCAATCGCTTAAATAAAAACCTTTTCACCATTCGTGACCTTTCTTCTGTAAAACAACGGATTGATATTCTGAGAATTACAAAGAAAATACAAAAGATGACCATGAAGGAGCCGAAGCGATTTTATCGGGCAGAGAAATTTTACTTTTCCCATCTGGATTCTGTCGTTGAACTTACCGAAAAATATAGCTTTATATCCTCTCAACCGAAAAAGAGCATGGAGATGGGCCAATCACTCATTGAAACGCGCCATACATTGGATGAACTAACGAAGGTGTTGGAAGAGGATTTATATCATGTGATTTCCAATGATGTCGATAACCTAAATTTTGAAATAGATGTCGCAAAGAATTCAATCAATCTGCAAAAGGATTCTAAATTCCCTGAGGAAAATAGGTGGCTAAAAAAATGAGCGAAAATAACCCAATCCAACTTAAAAAGAATGGTGATTTACTAGATGAGATTCTTTCCAATCCCTTTGGTGAGAATCATGATGTTGTAAGCAACCCGGTCCAAAAGAGTAGTGAAACCAAGCCCGTCAAGTTAATTGATGTGATCCCAGAAGAAAGTCGGGCAAAGGCTTACCAGCTTGCACAACAAATTGACCCGACAAACCATCAATCAATGATCGCGTACGGTACCCAAGCCCAAGGGAAGCTATTAACATTCTCGCATACGATGCTCGAGCATGTACAGAAACAGGATGTTGGTGAAATCGGGGAAATTATTAGTGACTTAATGAAGAGACTTAATGATGTGAATCCGGATGAACTGAAGGATGGGAAGCCGTCCTTGTTTGCACGTATGTTTGGAAAAATATCTGGCTCCCTGCAGGAAGTGCTTTCAAAATATCAAAAAACAGGAGCCCAAATCGACCGAATCAGTGTGAAACTCGACCGCAGCAAAAATGTCCTTATCACCGATATTAAATTGCTTGAACAGCTTTACGAAACCAATAAGGAATATTTCCATGCTCTGAATATATATATTGCCGCAGGGGAAATAAAACTTGAGGAAATACAGGAAAAAACGATCCCGTTGCTGAAAAAAGAAGCTGAAGTCACGAATGACCAAATGAAGTTTCAAGAGGTCAATGATATGATCCAATTTGCTGACCGTTTAGATAAGCGGATGTATGATTTGAAATTAAGCCGTGAAATCACGATTCAGAGTGCACCACAAATCCGTTTGATTCAAAACACGAACCAGGCCCTGGCGGAAAAAATTCAATCGTCGATTATGACAGCAATTCCGTTATGGAAAAACCAAGTGGCGATTGCGTTGACATTAATTCGTCAGCGTCATGCGGTCGAGACTCAGAAGCAGGTTTCTAAAACAACCAATGATTTGTTGTTGAAAAATGCAGAAATGCTAAAAACCAATACAATTGAAACGGCGAAAGAAAACGAGCGTGGTTTGGTTGATATTGAAACATTAAAGAAAACGCAGGAAAGTTTAATCACCACGCTTGAAGAAACCATGCGGATCCAAGAAGAAGGCAGGCACAAGCGCCGTCAGGCTGAACAAGAACTAGCAAGTATGGAAAATAATTTGAGATTAAAATTATTGGAGATAAAAGATAAATAAGAAAAGCGCAAGCGCCCGTTTAGCGCTCTAGTTGTGGACTCCGAGTGCTTCGACTAAGATAAAGGAAACTTGATAAAGCGATTCGTTTCAGGTGTTGACTTATCGAAGCGAAGGTAAAAATCCTAAACCCGATTTTTACTCGGGAGAGCGAAGTACACTTTTAGTACGGGCTACTTGCACTAGATATTTATCGCAGATTAACGGGCAGTAAAACCCCTACTTCAAGACTTAAAAGAATTGATGAAGGATAAGTGGGGGATAAACTGCCCGTAAAGGCCCGATTGGTTCATCTAAC
>JAIMAD010000536.1 GCA_023512145.1 Bacillus sp. (in: firmicutes)
TAAGAAACAATTGAATCCTTCTCCTTTTAGAACTTGCGACAATTGTTCACCTGTTGCTTGATCAGGCACGGCAACAAAAAAGTCCACTGATTGTTGTTTTTTAAAATCTACTCCATCTTTATAGAGACTTTGTAAAGCATCTCCATCAGCATCATTTGGAAATTTCATTCGATATTCCTCCATATTCTAGTACATTCATTGTTATTGTTATTGTTATCATTATAATTCACTTATTTATTTTCGACAAACCATGAAAAGAAGTGCCAGGACCATCCAATTACCTGGAAGGTACCTGGCACTATTTATACTATTTTTTTAACTAATATAAAGCATTATTAACCTCCGCTACCGGCTTTCCTGTTTCGATTAATACTTTGTTTCGGCCCAGGAAAACGGATAGTATTAAGATGAACACTCCAGTTCCAATAAGGAGCCACTCGATTTTCATCACATCTGCCAATGGCCCAAAAATAAGCATTCCGATTGGCATCATTGAAGTCGATATCATCCCAAAAACTCCAAAAATTCTTCCTAAATAATTTTCATCTACTTTCTCCTGTAATAATACCATTGTTGGTGTATTAAAAATCGGCAGCGCCACTCCGAATACAGCCATGAGAATTAAATAAATCCAAAAGATAGGCACAATGCCTAGTGCAAATGTACAAGCACCCATTAATAGACTAGCAAATGTCATCGTATGAATTTTGTTATTGAAGCCTCCCCAAGATGCGATAATTCCTCCACCTGCCATCATTCCAATCGAAAAGGCAATTTCAATAGCAGTTAACCGCCATATATCACCGCCAAAGCTACGGGTAACTTGGAGGGGTGTCAAAAAGGCTGCAGGTGCCATCAAAACAAAGAATAAGGAAAAAAATAGAAAGAATGACTTTAGAAAATTGTGATTTTTAATGTATGTTATTCCTTGTTTAAAATCAGTGAAATAGCTGGTTGTTTGTTGTTCAGATGCTTTCTTATGGACTGAAATTTTCAAAAATCCTAGTAATGTGATGATGGCAATGGCTGCAGTAATAACATCGATAAAGAAAATAATTTCCAGTGATGATATTGACAGCAGTCCCGCACTAACCATCGGTGCCACGAACATAATCACCGCTTGCAGACTTCCATTAGTTCCGTTTACTTTCGTCAACTGATCCTTTGGGACGATTTGCGGTAAAATGGCACCGACCGCTGGGGTTTGAAGCCCTGCACCGACTGCGCGAATCGCCGCCATGACAAACAGTAACCAAATTGATTCATAGCCCATTAAAAAGACAATGGCGAGTATCAGTGTTACCATTGCAATCAGTGCATCTGCTACAATGATCAGAATTTTTCTGTTGTAGCGATCCGCCCAAACACCCGCAATTGGTGATAAAATAAAAGTTGGGATGAAGCCTGCAATGATATATAACGTCATTATCATACCTGACTGGGTTGTTAACGTAATATGCCACATTATCGCATATTGAACTAAGGCCGATCCAAAAAGGGAGACGGTCTGGCTCCCTAAAAAAAGAATAATATTCTTTTTCCAATTTTCATTTCCATGGTCTATTGCTGTGTTCATTTTATTCACCACCTTCTCTTTTCTTTGTTAACCCGTGTAACCTCTGTTGCTACACACGTTCTCCAATAAATCATTCCGCATGGCAAATCCAGCCCGCAAAAAGTCCAGTGGAATAAAACCGGGTTATATTCGTAAAGCCGGCTTCTGCCAATAGCATTTCGATTTGATTTTCAGGAATGTAAGAAATATTCATAATGACTTTGCCCATATCATCCACTTTGGATTTTTCGTATACACCATCAAGGAAAAAGCTTTTCCATACGTTGATTCTGTCTTGAAGTTCGGCACTATCTCGATCACCGTAAGCGCTAACGAGTACAAATGGCGCACCCGTCTTCAAATGATTCTTAATATTCCCGAGCAGCTCCAACTTCTCTTGCTCATCGTTTATGAAGTGAAGAACCAAAATACAACAGGCCGCATCGAACTTCGAATCTAGTTTGGGCAGGTCATTAATTGTTCCCTCAATGAATTTCACGCGACTTTCCATGCCTAGCTGAACTGCTTTATGTTTAGCAATTTTGAGCATCTCTTCAGAAGGATCGATTCCAGTGAACGTCCATTTCGGGTTAGACGGTCCCCATGCGGAAAGCTCGTTTCCACCGCCTGCCCCGACAACGAGCAACGATGCCGCATTCTCGCCCAATTGAGCTCGAAAATATGATTGAATCATTGCAAATAACGCATCATAGGTAGGAATCGAAATTCGCGCGTTTTTCTCGTAAACAAGTGCCTTTTCGGAATTGTACATTAGTTCTTCATTCATTGTTAATTGCCTCCAATGTTTGATTATGAAATGAAATGCCAGACAAGAGCAGTTTTATTTTATTCTACTTTACCTGTTTTCCTCAAGGCATTGATAAACCGCCATCATATCTCGTTTATTCAACTCACGAATACGATTGAAAATTGGAATATCTCGAACAGCCTCAAGATTTCTGCCCTCAGCAACAACATCACTTACATGACCAGTCAGCCATGTTTTTACTTCGATGCCCTCGACAATTTCCTTACGCCCTTCATCGTTGATGCCACTTGCATAACAACTAACACAAAGTACCGATAATTTTTGCACGCCGTCATGAAGACCGTCTTCTGAAATGACTCTTTTTCCTTTACAGAATGGACATGGATGACTCGCTTTAATTTTATTAATTTGGGTAACAATTTTTTTGTAACCAAACGCTTCATAAACATACGTTATTTTTTTGTATTTTCCAT